>JBIOHJ010000074.1:0-16221 GCA_044448905.1 Bacteroidia bacterium
CTGGTTTTCACCAATTTTTGTAAAAGGAAAGAATGGGATTTGCAGTGCTTTAAAAGCAAAAATGAATTAAGAGATAGCTTGAACGAAATCCCTTATGACCAAATAGGAAGTTCTCAATTACTAATTATGCAGGAGGTCAATATTCCTAAGTTATTTGAGATAAAAAAGTTGTACGTAAAAGTTAAGCTTGACTTAAAATACAATGACTGGAAAGTGAATATTAACTTTTCAGATACGCTTAATAAAAAAGAAATCGCAAAGGACTATTTACTTCATCCGTAAGTCAATAAGAAACAATGCAAAGAATAACTGCGCATAACATTAGATTAAAAGAAATAAAAAAAAGAAGGGCTTTGAGAGGTAAACATCCCGCCTAAGGCGGGACTAATAAACAGTGTAGGTAAACGAACAGTAGTGCTTCTAAACCCTTCTTTTTTTTACTTCTTTAATCCCTTCTTCGTTCGTTATCCGTCATTCGTGGCGGCAGTGCTACGATTTATGTTTGTGCAAGGAATGAGCAAAAAATAATTATGAGTAAAATAAGAAAGCGAGTTTTTATTTTGGGTGCAGGGTTATTTAGCTTTATCAATTTCTCATCAGCCCAACTCACTTTTCAAAAAACTTTTGGCGGAACAAATCTTGATAGAGGAAATTCTGTTCAGCAAACAACTGATGGTGGATATATTATTACTGGAGAGACTTCAAGTTTCGGGTCTGGTTCTGAGGACGTTTATTTGATAAAGACAGATACAAATGGAGATACCTTATGGACAAAAACTTTTGGCGGAACAAGTATTGAAAATGGCTATTCCGTTCAGCAAACTACAGATGGAGGATATATTATTACAGGAAGAACCTTTAGTTTCGGTGCAGGTAATTATGATGTTTATTTAATCAAGACCGATGCAAATGGAGGCTCACTTTGGACAAAAACCTTTGGAGGAATAAGTGAAGACAGGGGCTATTTGGTTCAACAAACTACAGATGGAGGATATATAATTGTTGGATATACTTCTAGTTTCGGAGCAGGCAGTGCGGATGTTTATTTAATCAAGACCGATGCTAATGGAAATTCGCTTTGGACAAAGACATTTGGCGGAACAGATTATGAGCAGGGAAATTCCGTTCATCAAACTTCTGATGGAGGATATATTATTACCGGAGAAACCAGAGGTTTCGGTGCGGGTTTTAATGATGTTTATTTAATCAAGACCGATGCCAACGGAGATTCCCTTTGGACAAAAACATTTGGCGGAACGGATGCTGAATGGGGCAATTCAGTTCAGCAAACTACGGATGGAGGATATATTATTACTGGATATACCGATAGTTTCGGTGCTGGTACTGGTGATGTTTATTTAATCAAGACCGATGCCAACGGAGATTCCCTTTGGACAAAAACATTTGGCGGAACAGGTACTGATTTTGGTAATTCCATTCAGCAAACTACTGATGGAGGATATATTATTACCGGACATACCTCGAGTTTCGGTGCAGGTTCTTTTGATGTTTATTTAATCAAGACAGATACAAATGGAGATTCACTTTGGACAAAAACTTTTGGCGGAACAAATGATGAAAGGGGAAATTCCGTTCAGCAAACTACGGATGGAGGATATATTATTACCGGAAGAACCTTTAGTTTCGGTGCAGGCACTTATGCTATTTATTTAATCAAAACCGATAGTATGGGTAATAGTGGATGCAACCAGGGAAACCCTGCCACCATTATTACCACACCTGCAACACAGGTAACAAGCCCTGCAACAATTGTCACTTCTCCTGCAACAATTGTAACTAACCCGGCTACAATAGTTGGCAGCGGAGGTACTGTTAATACACTTTGCACAACTGTTGGCATAAATGAAATTGTGTTGGGTAATTTTTTTATTATTTCTCCTAATCCATCCGCAGGTAATTTTATTATTTCACTTGAAGGAATAATTATAAAAGGCAAGGTTGAAATATTAAACATTCTTGGAGAGAATGTTTTTGCAGAAAATGTTTTCAATGAATCAAAAAGGGAAATTAATCTAACGAACATTCCAAGCGGAATATATTTTGTGAAAGTGTTTGATGGAGACAATTATTACAGCAACAAAATTTTTATTGAAAAAGATTGAAACGAAACAAAATCGTGCGAGAAGTCGAACGAACGGATAACATACAGATTAAAAGAAATAAAAAAAAGAAGGGCTTTGAGAGGTAAACATCCCGCCTGAGGCGGGACTAATAAACAGTGTAGGTAAACGAACAGTTGTGGTTCTAAACCCTTCTTTTTTTTACTTCTTTAATCCCTTCTTCGTTATACGCAATTTTAACGCTCCGAATAAACTTAATCGCCAACTCAAAAACTAAAGCAATGAAAAAATATCTACTACTGATTCCGTTGATGTTGATTTCAGCGGTATCCTTTGCACAATTCGACTTTTATACTATTGACTTTGAAGACACGGCTTCATTACATTATCTGAGAATTGATACTGCCTCTAATCCGAATAACATTTGGCAAGTTGGTGCGCCTCAAAAAACAATTTTCACAAATGCTTACTCAAGTCCGAATGTTATTGTTACAGATACCATTAATCCATATCCAATAAACGACACCTCATCTTTTATAATTGTAGACGTTGCAGGTACCGGTTATACATTTGTTCATACTGCTTCTTTGCAAGGAGAATATTCTGTTAACTCTGATACTTTAACTGACTTTGGCATGATAGAGTTTTCACCTGACAATGGAACATCATGGTATGACATTGTAAACGATACCTTCATTACAAATAACATTTTTATGCCTCCTGGTTGGGTTATATTAACGGGTAACTCAAACGGGTGGCAACCATTTTATGTAAACCTTGCCGCATTAGGACCGTTATTCAATATTCAACTTTTTGACACAGTTCTATGGAGATTCACATTTATCAGCGACAGCATTCAAACAAATAAGGACGGGTTAATGTTTGATGATTTACATTTTGAAGATTATGTTGAAAGCATACCAGAAATACAAAATGATAACTTGATTTCAATTTCTCCGAATCCGGCTTCAGATGAATTAAGGGTTCACAGAACAACAGTCAGCGACAGTCAGAAAGTTCAAGTTCTGAATTACACAGGACAAATTCTTTACGACAACTCAAATTTCATTGGAGAAACAATAGATACACGACAACTTACAAACGGAATTTACTTGCTGAAATATTCGGACACGAAAAATTTCTCTATCAAAAAGTTTGTAGTACAACATTAAACGACACACCTTCGGACGAAAAGAAAAACTGCACATAACATCAGATTAAAAGAAATAAAAAAAAGAAGGGCTTTGAGAGGTAAACATCTCGCCTAAGGCGAGACTAACAAACAGTGTAGGTAAACGAACAGTAGTGCTTCTAACCCCTTCTTTTTTTTACTTCTTTAATCCCTTCTTCGTTATACGCAACTCTTGCGCTTCGATTGAACAGTATTGCTAACTTGAAACTAACAACATGAAATTAACAATAACGACAATATTGGTTTTAATTTTAACAACAAATTTATTTACGAATAAAACTGAATTCTCACTTACAAAAGCCGCCTCATTAATTTATGTTGATGCAGCGCCTTTATATAAAATTGAGAAAATTGAATTCAAAACATCACGTTGTATGGGACCTTGCCCTGTAATCGAATTAGAAATAAATGCTGACCGTACTGCAAATTATAATGCTATTCTTTTTAACGATAAGGAAGGCAAGTTCAAAACTACAATTGATGCTAAAAATTACAATGCAATTATAAATCTACTTAACGAAAATGACTTTCCAAATCTGGAAGATGGTTATCAAGTGAAAGGGTTTGATTATCCAACTTATATCCTAATAATTACTTTTGATAATGGTAAGATAAAAGAAATTAACGATTATGGAGGGATGGGAACAAAAGGTCTGGAAAAAATTTATAATAAGCTGCTTGAATTACGAGAAAATCAATCATGGAAAAAGAGTTGAACGGACATATCTTCGTGGCGAGAGTAGAGTATGCGTATAACACAAAGATTAAAAGAAATAAAAAAAGAAGGGTTTTGATAGGTAAACATCCCGCCTTAGGCGGGACTAATAAACAGTGTAGGTAAACGAATCCCGAGCACTCGGGATGCTACTAAACCCTTCTTTTTTTTACTTCTCTTTGCACACAAACAGGCCCATACTGCCACCGGCAGTATGTCCTCTTCTTCGTTATCGGATATGCTTGGGCGATACAGCTTTCACTAACCTGACTGCAAAAGACAAACAGAAATGAAAAAACTGCTGACCCATTATTTAATCCTCACTGCATTCGGTTCGTTTGCACAGAACAAAACTATTGATTCTCTTCAGCAGGCATTAAAAAATTACGATGCACAAAAACTGGAGTTGCGCCAAAACCTTTTGCCCGATGAAAGTGACACAGCCAAAGTTAAAACCCTTAATGACCTTAGCTGGCAATTCATTATAATTTCTGACTATGATGCTGCAAGAAAATATACCGGTGAAGCTATGGTAATTGGGCAACAAATCAACTATAAACAAGGTATTGGACGTTCTCATAACCTCATCGGCAATACTTATTATTTTCAGGGCAATTACCCGGAAGCGCTGAAAAATTATTTTGCTGCTTTAAAATTAAACGAAGAAACCGGGAATAAAAAAGGTATTGCAAATTCTTACAACAACATTGGAATTATTTATTTTGAACAGGGCAATTACCCGGAAGCGCTGAAAAATTATTTTGCTGCTTTAAAAATAAGAGAAGATATCGGAGATAAAAATGGCATTGCAAATTCTTATAACAACATCGGAATTATTTATGAAAAACAGGGTAATTACCCGGAAGCGCTGAAAAATTATTTTGCTTCAATAAAAATAAACGAAGAAACCGGGGATAAATATGGAATTGCAAATTCTTATAACAACATCGGAATTACTTATAAAAAACAGGGTAATTACCCGGAAGCGCTGAAAAATCATTTTGCTGCTTTAAAATTAAACGAAGAAATCGGGAATAAAAAAGGTAATGGTGAGGTTTATAGCAACATCGGAACTATTTATGATGAACAGGGCAATTATCCGGAAGCGCTGAAAAATCAGTTTGCCGCTTTAAAATTAAACGAAGAAACCGGGAATAAAGAAGGGATTGCAATATCCTGTATAAATATAGGAAACGCCAAAATTAGTATGTTGCTGGCGCTGGAAGGCAAGGACTGGCTGCTCAAAGGATTACATCTCGCCAAAGAATTGAAAGCAATAGAACTTTTAAAACATAGCTACCGTGGACTTGCTACTGCCGACAGCGCTCTTGGTAATTTCAAAGGAGCGTATGAGAATCATAAATTATTCGTCCTGCACCGCGACAGTGTGAACAACGAGGAGGTAACCAAAAAATCGCTGCAAACCACAATGCAATATGAGTTTGATAAAAAAGAAGCTGCCACAAAAGCCGAACAGGAAAAAAAGGATGCCGTTGCACAAAAAGAATTACAGAAACAAAAATTAGTTCGCAACGGATTTGTTGGCGGCTTTGCAGTGGTATTACTTTTTGCGGGAGTATTTTTTACACAGAGAAATAAAATAAAGAAGGGAAAACAACGCAGCGATGAATTGCTGCTTAATATTCTTCCATCGCAGGTTGCCGAAGAATTGAAAGTAAAAGGAAGTGCAGAAGCAAGACAGTTTGATGAAGTAACCGTAATGTTTACTGATTTTAAAAACTTTACTCAGATTTCAGAAAAACTCTCACCGTCAGAATTGGTTGCTGAAATACATACTTGCTTCAAAGCATTCGACAACATCATCGGTAAACACAACATCGAAAAAATAAAAACCATTGGCGATGCGTATATGTCTGCGGGCGGTTTACCGGTTGCTAACAAAACAAATGCAACTGATGTAGTAAGTGCTGCAATGGAAATACAACAATTCATGCAGCAGCATTTGCAGCAAAGAAAGAATGAAGGCAAAGAACCATTTGAAATAAGAATAGGAATTCATACCGGCCCTGTTGTTGCAGGTATTGTAGGAGTAAAAAAATTCGCTTACGATATCTGGGGTGATACGGTGAACATTGCATCACGGATGGAAAATAGTGGTGAAGCAGGAAAAGTAAACATCAGCGGAGCTACTTATGAATTGGTGAAAGACAAATTCAACTGCACCCATCGCGGAAAAATATCTGCGAAGAATAAGGGGGAGATTGATATGTACTTTGCAGAAACAATTACATAACGTGAGTAGCACATCCGATAACATAAAAATTAAAAGAAATAAATTTTTTTGGGGCTTTGATTGAAAAATGAAGAGAAGCTTTTTATTAATTTTCCTTTGGCTAAGTGCCGGTCATTTAATAGCACAAACGACCTATTCAAAAGAAATTGAAGAGCAGATAAAGCAAGTGGAAAATAACCTGTCGGGGCGGGTTAAGATTGACAGTGGCTTTAACATTCTGGATAGATTGGCTTATTATAATGTGAAAGGATTGACTATTGCCATCATTCAAAACTACAAGGTGGTTTGGGCTAAGGGTTATGGTTGGGCTGATGAAAAAGAAAAACGCCCTGTGACAACGGAAACATTATTTAAACCCGGCTCTATCAGCAAATCATTAAACGCAGTGGGCGTTTTAAAACTCGTTCAGGATAATAAGCTGGATATTTCAAAAGATATAAATGAGTATTTACGGTCGTGGAAGTTCCCTTACGACAGCGTATCGAAAGGAAAAAAAATTACGCTCGCGCATTTGCTCAGTCATACAGGTGGCTTGTCCGTGTATGGCGGCTTTCCCGGCTATGACAGGAAAGGTAAAATCCCGACACTGCCTGAAATCTTAGACGGAAAGGATACCCTTGTGCCACCGGTGCGCTCCCTGTTCGAACCCGGACTGAAATATGAATATTCAGGAGGAGGGATAACAGTTTCTCAACTTATCATTACAGACGTAATGCAGGAGCCCTACGAGAAGTTTATGTACGATAACGTATTACAGCCACTCGGTATGACGCATAGTTTTTATTCAGCAGAGCCGCTTGAAGGAGACAAACGAAAAAACCTGGCAACAGGATATAGAAAGAACGGAGAGGAAGCAGACGATAAATTCGAAGTGTATCCGGAGCAGGCAGCCATGGGATTATGGACTACTCCTGCTGAATTATGCAAGTATGTCGTTGAGATGCAATTGGCGTATGAAGGAAAATCTTCAAAGGTTTTAAACAAGGAGATGGCGCGGCTGCATTTAACACCTTACATTGATGAGTCTGCAGCAATTGGAACTTTTATACAGGAGCGTAGTGGAGCTAAATATTTCTTTCACGATGCAGCCAATGAGGGATTCAGAGGATTCTATATTGCAAGTTTAGAGGGAGGGTGTGGCTTTGCGGGATTTGTGAATTCAGATGATGGCAATATTGTCATTGAACTGATGAATAGTGTTGCTGAAGTTTATAACTGGAAAGGATTTGATAAACCGGTAACTGTAAAGACAAAAAAAGTACAGGAAGTCACTACAAAAAAATATACCGGTGTTTATCTCTTTGAAGGAAGGATAGCGGAGGTAACAAAAAAGCAGGATGGATTATATTTCTGGTCTGGTGGTCAGGATGTAAAAATGTATTTTACTTCGGATAAGGATTTTATAAACGTGGAGTTTCCTTCAGAGAAATCATTCATAGCAGACAGTACGGGAAATGTAACGGGCTACACAAGAAAAGTGGACGGAAAAGAATATCCATCGGCAATAAAAATCACTCACATTGATACACTGAAAGCGAACAATGGCGAACTTAATGCATTTGGACGGCATTTGCTGGAGACTAAACGATTTGACGAGGCCATTGTTTATTTAGGCCGGGCAACAGAACTTGAGCCCGGAGACATTGCTGCCCGGGGTAATCTTGCTCATTGTTACCTGTTCAGGAATGAATATGACAAAGCTGTTAAGTTATATGGGGAAATTCTTAATAAAGAAGTTGCAACCGGTTCTCCTTTTAGAGAAATATTAAAAGATGATTTTCTTTTCTTTAAAAACAATGGCTTCGACAAATATTTAATGGATAAAGTATTTGCAGAATTAAAATTGGAATGGTAGAGTATGGCAGCCGCTAACATGAGAATTAAAAGAAATATTAGGGCTTTACTCGCAACTTGAAAGTGATTGCAAGCGATAAATCCCGAGTACTCGGGATGGTTAATGAAAAGTGTATCGTTCGTACCGGCAGAAACATGCACCGTATTTTTGCCCTCCCCCTAATAAATTTATTCCTTTAGTCCCTTCTTCGTTACGCGCAACTTAATTTATTAAAGCTTAATGTTTAGATAAACCTATGGCAAAAAACAAATTACTGCGAATGGACAATGTCGGCATCGTTGTAGAATCCCTCGATGACGCTATTTCTTTTTTCACAGAGATAGGTATGAAGCTCGAAGGGCGAGCCACCATCGAAGGAGAATGGGCTGGTCGGGTTACCGGACTGGGTTCCCAGTGCGTAGAGATTGCTATGATGGTTACTCCCGATGGCCACAGCCGGCTTGAGATTTCACGATTTCTTACCCCGCCTGCTATCTCAGACCACCGGACTGCGCCTGTGAACTCTCTCGGTTATCTACGCGTCATGTTCACCGTTGAAGACATTGACGAGATGGTATCCAGGCTCATCAAGCATGGCGCTCAGCTCGTTGGCGAAGTGGTTCAGTACGAGAACTTATATCGACTCTGCTACATTCGCGGAACTGAAGGACTTCTAATCGGTTTGGCGGAACAACTCGGTAATAAATCGGTAACGGTCAGGAGCACGAACGCATAACATAAAGATTAAAAGAAATAAAAAAGAAAGGCTTCACTTGGTAAACGAATAGTAGTGGTACTAAAAACCAAGTCCCGCTCGCACGGGACCTGGTTTGCACTATTCTCACTTTTCGGCAGGGGTTGCCTGCTTGATTCCTTGAGTTAGTTACAATATTAATTATTAAAAATTTGTGCCAGGTTGAATAAAAGAAATGGAAACTTATTAAATAAACAAGTCCCGCCTGAGCGGGACCTGATGAATAAAACTACCCACTTCACTGGCAGTGTTACCTGCTATATTTGGTGAGTTAGTTATGTTGTAGTTAATAAAAAATTATGCCTGCAAATAGCGATTTTAATTTTGCAACAAAAGCTTTTTATGCTGAAGGGGCAGCTTGTTCTGATCAATCCAGCTGTCATACTTATATTCGTATGTATTGCAGCGGGTGCATTTATGAACGGCTTTAAACGGATAAGGATTTCCTTCTTTGTCCACTGCATTTTCCAGGTTTTTGTAAACCCACCGGTGTCCCAATAAACGGCATAACGTATACATGGTTTATGTTGTTATATTAAAATGTAGTAAAATAAAATAAAGTTAATTCCTCAAAAAGAAAAGTCGGCAACACAAATATAATTACATTTTTTAATTTACAAATCAAAATAAAGTAACGGCTGAATAAAACAAGTCCCGCCTGGGCGGGACCTGATTTGTTCTATGCTCACTTTCGGACGGTGTTACCCGTATTAGTCGTTGAGTTAGTTACATTTTATAACATTAAAAAACTGTGCCACCGGGTTTTTATTTTTTCCTGGCCGGTTAAGGCAGAATATTATTCTGAACGGTCCGGAAGTTTCAGCATTGTGATGAATGAACCGTAGTGACCTCAGTTACGCAGGAATGACAAATTATTTAGCTTATGCCGGGTTTGATAACTGATTTATTTTTATCAGGCGAAATTTTATTCAGGATGGCCGATAAAATCAAACCGAATAAAACAAATGAAATAAATAAAATAAAACCGGGCTGCAGCGATGTTTTACTTGTGGAAATGCTTGTGGCATATTGATTATTCATATCCACATTCATATGTCCAATCTCGCTGTCAAGAATTCCTTTAAAGCCGATGTATGCCATAAATATTGCCACTACCATCACATCAGCCATTGACCATTTGCCTGATTTAAAAGCAAAGAACTTAATGACTTTAGAATTTTTCCATTTTTGAGAACCCAGTAAATAGACTTTTGTGGACAGCAGCTTGCAAACCGGGAAAACAATGCTGAATAAAAGCAGCAGCAGCCCTACAAAAACCGAATCGGCCTTATGGGTCCCAATTAATATTCTTACCACATCCATAATACTTTTACTCTGGTAAAATAAAACCTGGTCGTGAAACTGAATATTTTTACCGATCAGCATAAAATTTATTTCCTGGATGCGCGCATCAATTTCAATCATGGGTGAGGTAAGTCCTGTAAAAAGAAATACCAGCGCCAATAATACCGACAGGATAAATAACGGGCTGAGTAATATTACCGCCTTTCTCACCAATAACCACATCAGCAAAAAGAAAAGCATAATGCCGAGCATATAGAAAGCATAGCGGTAAGTAGTTTGCTGCAAATCTGCCGAGCGCTTTGCAACTATTTTATTTAAATCTTCTATATTGCCTGTATTGTATTTTACCAAAGTATTATCATACGCATACAATGCTATGCTATCCCGTGTCTGGTCGGCAAATTCATTTAATTTATCCTGTGCAAGAAATTTTAACCGCTCTTTGCTTCGGGGCTTTTTCACCTGGTCAATTATAGTTTGCGAAAATTCGGGTACCCGCTCCCGTATTTTATCTACATCAACAAAAGTTTTGTAAGCAAACTTTTTTAATTTGCTGCCTACGTTCTTTTGTTTTTCATTTATCATTTCATCTGCCTGCGAAATAAGCGCATTCAGTATTTTGTTTATTTCTTTTTTAAGGGTATCCTCCTGGATTTCGCTGAATTCGAATTCTTCAATCTGGCAGTTTACAATGTCGGCAATATAATCACGCCAGCGGTCAACTGATAAAAGACCGTATTGGATGTTATTTACTTCCGAATAATCTTTTTTTAATACCGCGCGTTCTACCGATAAATTATAAATGCTATAGCCGCACCATCCGGCAAACACAACAAAGGGAAGTATAACCAGGATAAAAAGTATGCGAAAGATTTTTTCTTTAAGAGTATATTTTCCTGCTTTCTCTTTCATCAATTGATGATTTTAGTTTTCTTATGCACTATTCAGTTTGGTTCTAAGATAACATTATTTATGAATATTTATCCCTGCAAAAAGGGCTGTTGAAATATCAACAGCCCTTACCCCTGAATGAAAAGTTAAACCTAACCTTATCTTTTTAATTGGTATTTGTTTTTAAACCCCAGATTTCTACGTGCGCTTTTTCCTCTCTCTGGTTAGGTACAGTTTTATATACAAACACAATTTTCTTAATATCTCTTTCGCCAGAGTTTAAATCAATAACACGGCTTTCATTACCGGATTTAATTACCGAAGCTACGGATACATCCTGTTTCGTTCCGTTTTCAAAATACACTTCAAGGTCCATCAGGTTAATGGAAGCATCGGTAACTTTAAATTTAATGCCGGCAAAGCGGTCAGCACCTACCACTGCTACTTCATCGCGATCCTTTTCAAAGGCAACAGTCGTTTCGGCTATCTTATGCCATCCTGCTTTATCACTTACAACAATACCAGGTTTAGCAATAGCGTCAGCATCATTTTTAGCTGTTTCTGCTGTTTTATCTGCGTTTGTTTTTAATCCCCACACCTCAACCTGTGCTTTTTGTTCTTGCGTATTGGGTAAAGTTTTGTACACAAATGCGATGGATTTTATATCGCGCTCTGTGCCCTTTAAATCTATCACCCGGCTCTCACCACCCATCTTTATAGGGGTGCGAACCATTACATCTTCTTTTGTACCGTCTTCATAAGTTACTAAAAGATCCTGCAAATCAATTGCGCTGTGCAGGACTTTAAATTTAATGGCTGCAAAACGGTCGGCACCAATTACGTCAATTTGATCGCGATCCGTTTTTAAATCAACAGTACGGGTTGCTATTTTATGCCATCCCGGCTTATCAGTCATAACCACTGAGGGTTGTTGTGAAGTTGCCCTTCCAAAGCTTCCCGCTATGGCAAGGAGAATAATTAGTATTTTTTTCATGTTTTTATTTTTTTAAAAACACACATTAAAAGTTTGTGCCAATAAAAAGATGGCGGAAGCAATGGCATAATTTTTTAAAACAAATAATTGATATATAACATAAAACATTTATAATATGGATTTACAAAATGAAAAATTAACGTCCGGTACACATGTTTCATACTGGATTGACTCTTTAGAAAAACCCCTTTCTTATTTTCCTTTAAATAAAAACACCGAAACAGATGTGCTCATTATAGGAGGAGGAATTGCAGGGATTACAATTGCATATTGCCTTTGCAGGCAAGGGAAAAAAGTAATCCTTGTTGAAGATGGATACCTGGGAAGCGGAGAAACTGGCCGCACTTCAGCCCATCTTGTAACATCACTTGATGACCGATATCGCAGGCTTGAAAAACTGTTTGGTGAAGAAGGTGCAAAGCTTGCTGCAGAAAGCCACAGTGCTGCCATTGATTTTGTTGAGCAAACAGTTGATACCGAAAAAATAAACTGTGAATTTGAACGGCTGGATGGATACCTCTTTTTACACCCCTCCGATAAAGCCGAAGCATTGGAGGAGGAACACAAAGCGGCACTCAGAGCCGGTTTAAATGTTTTTATGCTGGATAACATTCCTGGTATGAAAGATGGAAATCAGCCTTGCCTTGTTTTTCCACGGCAGGCGCAATTTCATCCGCTTAAATATTTAAAGGGCTTGTGCAATGCAATTACCAGGAAAGGGGGCTCCATTTTTACGGAAACTCACGCTGCAGAAATAACCAGTGAAGGAATTGTAACTGATAAAGGGTTTAAAGTAACGGCTAAGCATATAGTTATTGCAACCAATTCGCCTGTGAATAATAAATTTGTAATGCACCTTAAGCAATTTCCTTATCGCTCCTACATTATTGGTGCGCGAATTAAAAAGGGCATAGTGCCAAGAGCGTTATGGTGGGATACCGGTGATTTTACAAGCAACAGCAACATTCCCCCTTATCATTATATACGATTGCAAAATCTCGATGAAAATTTTGATTTGCTTATGTGTGGGGGAGAAGACCATGCCACGGGACTTGCTGAAGCCGATATAATTCCAGAGGAAAACCGTTACGCACTGCTTGAAGACTGGGCCCGAACTAAATTTCCTATTGAGGAAGTGTTGTATAAATGGTCGGGGCAGGTTTTGGAAACGATGGATGCGCTGGGATTCATGGGTCGCAATCCGTGGGATAAGAATAATATATATATATGCACGGGTGATTCCGGAAACGGAATGACCCATTGCACCATTGCAGGAATGATAATATCCGATCTTATAAATGGTAAAGAAAATAAATGGGAAAAATTATATAGTCCGTCACGTTTTAAAATTTTTAAAGCAGGGAATGTCTTTTTTAAAGAGGTCATTGGGGGTTTTGCAGCTTATCTTAAAGATTCTCCGAAAAATGCTGATAATGAAAAAATCTATAATTTAAGGAAAGATGAGGCTGCTGTTATTGAAATTGATGGGAAAAAATATGGGGCTTACTGTGATTCAGATAACTTGATTCATATTGTTGATGCGGAATGTACCCACCTGAAATGTATTGTTAAATGGAACAATGATGAAAAAACATGGGATTGCCCCTGCCACGGGAGCCGGTTTACCTGCGATGGCAAAGTTATGAATGGGCCTGCCATAAAAGATCTGCAAGTGTATAGTGAAGCTGATATTGAAATGGAAGCTAAATAGAATTCTGTGCAGCATTTTCTTAACTGCTTAAAGAAATCACGATGTCGTCAGATAAAAAACAAGGCAACCAGGAAGAAAGAAAATCACACAGGAGAAAATTCAAATATAAATGGAGAATTATTTTGGCTTTAATTTTATTGGTTGTCATTATCCGGCTTATCCTTCCGTATTTTGTTCTTCGTTATGCAAATAAAACTTTGGCATCTATGCATGGCTATTATGGCCATGTTGATGATATAGATCTTGCAATAATAAGGGGTGCCTATGTAATTAAAAGTATTTATTTGAATAAGGTTGATACATTAACATCTGCTCAAACGCCCTTTTTTAATTCCCGGGCAATTGATCTTTCGGTCGAATGGAATGCTCTACTTCATGGAAGGCTTGTAGGCGAGCTTATATTTAATGATGCTGAGCTTATGTTCACGAAAGATAAAGCAGAACCCGCACAAGTGCAAAAGGATACCAGCGATTTTCGGAAGCTGCTCGACAGTTTCATGCCTTTAAAAGTAAACAGGTTTGAAGTTAATAACGGAAAAATTCATTTTATAGATTCTTCAACTACGCCCCCGGTTAATATATTTATGAATGACACGTATATACTTGCAAAAAACCTTTCCAGTGTGCGCGATACTTCACTTTTGCCGGCTGTAGTAGATGCCAATGCCAATGTATATAACGGAAGGCTTACCTTTAACATGCGGTTAGATCCCCTTGCTGATGACCCTACGTTCGATATTAATTCAGAATTAAAAAATACACACCTTCCCAGCTTAAACGATTTTTTTAAAGCATATGGAAAATTTGATGTGAACGAAGGAACATTTGGCCTTTATACTGAACTGGCGGCTAACAAAGGAAAATTTACCGGCTATGTAAAGCCGGTAATTAAAGATCTTGATGTAGTGGGTGCCGAAGACCGTCATGATAATATATTGCAAAAACTTTGGGAACACATAATAGGCGCTGCTGGGATGATATTGGAAAACCGGAAAACCGACCAGATTGCTACTAAAGTTCCTATCAAAGGAACTTTTAATAAAGATACCCAGACTGATATATGGTATGCGGTATTTGATTTACTGCGCAATGCTTTCATTCAGGCAATTCAGCCCGCCATTGATTACGAGATAAATATCTATTCGGTTTTTAATTCTTCCAAAAAAGAAAAGAAAGGATTTTTTGGTAGAGTATTTGGAAAAAACAATTCTAAAAAAGAAGAAAAGGAGAAATAGCCGGTTTACTTCTTTGGTCTTTTAGGATCGGCATCATCAATTGTTTTTGGACGAAGTATGCTATCCTGTGGATTTGAAAAATCAGGGTGAAGAATACGTGTTGAGTCGGCATTCAGCAGATGAGAAGTATCCATTGGCATTTTATAAATCTTTTGCAATTGAATGCTGTCGGCATTTACAGTGTCTCTTTTAATTTCCTGTGCATTGCTGCCCACGAAAACGAAAATTAAACCTGCGGAAAAAATAATTGCTTTCATATAAAAAAGGTTTTAAAAAACTATGCCATTGTGAAACAGAAAAAAGTTGGTTTTTTTATAATTCCACAGATTAAAATAAATATTGGGGAATTATTTGTACAAATGATTTTACAACTTTTAATTGTTGAAAAAAATTGGCTTTTAGGCTTTGTCCTTCATATGCAACGTCTGCAATGGTTGCTTTAAAAAGGAATATTAACATGTGGAATTAATAATGGCATTGTTTTTTGAAATACCTAAATAATCTTGTTCTATTTCTAACTTATAAAATACTTTAGCTATGAACTTATTCTATTACCCGACATTATCCGATTTGAATTCGCTTTTTTCAAAATGCGATCACAATATAAATTACTATGATATAAAAGTTGATCATGACGGTGAAGTCCTGATTGAGCCGGGTTCTCCAAAAAACAAAAGCATGCTTGACAGGTATAAATTTTATTTTCGCAGAGCTTTTAAGGGTAACGATTTCCTTAACGGGCATTTAGCTGAGAATAAAAGGCGGATGAACCAGATTTTAAATGATCTTATCTTTTGCTGGGATAACAACCTGAGAGGTTCCGTTGAGCATGATAAGTTGATGCGAATTGAAAGTAATTCACGCTGGAAGCATCAAATAGCGGAAGTTAAAAAAGCAGCGCGTGAAAAAATAAATACTGCGGTTACCACGGCATTCGGAAAATATAATCTATATACTCCTGCGACTTTTAAATAATAAAATTATTATTCGGTTTTCCTGCTTCGGTTCAATTTTAAAATGAACTGGAAGTTTTTTATAAGGTACTACTTTCTTTTTTGCAGAAAAAAATAACAATTCCGTTTTGGGAACTTTTTTACCGGCAATTTTTAGTGAAGAGTAAATTCCACATATTGCATGTTTAATTCATTCCCGAAAAATATTAAAATGCAGAAGGCATAAATTTTGAATTTCTCACAATAAATAAATAAAATATGTTACAAGATACAGTAGTATATACAGACGGACATGGAGTTAC
>JBIOHJ010000075.1:0-16140 GCA_044448905.1 Bacteroidia bacterium
ATATGGATGCGCTACCCATTCAAGAAGAAAATGATGTTGAATATAAATCGCTCCATTCCGGAGTGATGCATGCTTGTGGTCATGATGTGCACACCAGCAGCTTGTTGGGAGTGGCTGCTTTGTTACAGGATAACAGGAATCACATCCATGGTGAAGTGCAATGCATTTTTCAGCCTGGCGAAGAAAAACTTCCGGGTGGTGCTTCGCTGATGATTAAAGAAGGTGTTTTAGAAAACCCCAAGCCTGCCGGAATTTTTGGTCAGCATGTAATGCCACTGATTGAAACCGGAAAAGTGGGTTTCCGCAGCGGTGTGTATATGGCAAGTACTGATGAAATTTATGTTACCGTTTACGGCAAAGGCGGGCATGGCGCCATGCCTCACATGAATATTGACCCGGTGCTGATAACGTCTAACATGATTGTTGCATTGCAGCAGGTGGTTAGCCGCAACGCAAATCCCATTATGCCCAGTGTTTTATCTTTCGGAAAAGTAATTGCCAACGGTGCAACTAACGTTATCCCCGATTCGGTTTACCTAGAAGGAACTTTTCGCACGCTCGATGAAAAATGGCGCAATGAAGCGCATATAAAAATAAAGCAGCTTGCCGAAAGCATTTGTGCGGGTATGGGCGGGCGTTGCGAGTTTAACATTGTGCATGGTTATCCCGCTCTGGTTAACGAGCCAAAGCTAACAGCATCGGCACGAGCGGGAGCAGAAGAATATTTGGGAAAAGAAAATGTGTTGGATCTCGACATCTGGATGGCTGCCGAAGATTTTTCTTTTTATTCGCAACAAACTAACGCCTGCTTTTACCGGCTGGGTACACGCAACGAAGCAAAAGGGATTATCTCATCCGTTCACACTTCTACGTTTGATATTGATGAGCGCGCTTTGGAAACCGGGATGGGATTAATGGCTTTTCTAGCCATTAAAGAATTATCAAAATAAATTTGACCCCGTAGTTCAGCTTGGTAGAGCAGCTGACTCTTAATCAGCGGGCCGAGAGTTCGATCCTCTCCGGGATCACTTAACACTTAACCAATATGTTCCCTGAAATCTTAACCGAATTTTTTGAACGCGATTTATTAAAAATGAAAGTTGAAATAGAAAGCTACCCGGATGAAAATAAATTATGGATAATTAAAGAGGGCATCAGCAACTCCGGGGGAAATTTGTGTTTACATATCATCGGTAATCTCAAACATTTTATTGGTGTCACGCTTAGCAACACGGGGTATGTACGCCAGCGTGATGATGAATTTGCGCTAAAAAATATTGCGCGCAGCGAATTATTAAAGCAGCTTGACGCAACCATTGCTGTTGTAAACAAAACTTTACCCGGTTTATCCGAAAAAGATTTAATAAAAAATTACCCGCTCGAAAAGTATGGAAAAACTGTTACCACCGGATACATGCTTTTGCATTTGTTAGCTCATTTGAATTATCACCTTGGGCAGGTGAACTATCACCGCAGGCTGGTTTCCTGAAAAATCAAAACCGTATTACAAGGTCTTTCAGCTTATTTCCTTTTTCCGAACAAATAAACTCCAGCACAGCGGCAATCTCTTCTGGCTTTGTCCATTTCGAAAAATCGGCATTTGGCATGGCTGTGCGGTTTTGTGGTGTATCAATTGTAGTCGGGGCAACCACCACGCTGCTTATATTTTTCTTTTGCCCCTCGCTATTCAGAATTTTTGCCAGCTTAACGAGCATCGCTTTCGAAAGCGTGTAGCCAATCATATCAAACCCTTTTTTATCATCGAGTGCCGGGTCCGATGCCATAAAAATTAATTTTCCACCTTCCGCTTGTTTTGTCATTTGATTAAAAACAGGGCGTGCAGTAAAATAAGCCGTGTTAAAATTCAGCAAAATCATTTTCTGAATTTCCGCGGCATCGCTGTTTTCAATATTGCCCATCGCAAAACCGCCAATGAGCAGTAACGCTGCATCAATTTGTTTGTGTTGAGATAATATGTTTTCGACAAAAGTTTTTGCTGCCGTTTCGTTTGAGGCATCCAAAGCATGTACTTCTAAATTATTGAGTGCGCCAAAATCTTCTTTTTTTATTACTGCGTCCGCAGCAATTACATAATGTCCCGAATTAATAAATTCTTTAACGCAGGCTTTACCGAGATTTCCGGCAGCCCCTGTAATAATTATTTTTTTCATGGTTGGCTTTTTTTATTACTCATGAAAATAAATCCTCTTCACGCGTTGCGAAACATTGGTGAGCACTTCGTAAGGAATGGTTCCCATGTCAATTGCCATTTGTGAAATGTTGTATTCGTTTCCAAAAACAATTACATCATCGCCTTCTTGTGCGGGAATGTCGGTTATGTCAATCATAGTCATATCCATGCATACATTACCAATAATCGGTGCGGGCTTGCCATTAACAAACATTTTCCCGATCCCGTTTCCCAGTCTCCTGTTCAATCCGTCAGCATAGCCGATTCCAACCGTTGCCACCTGCATGTCGTGTGTGGCAATTCCCTTACGGTTATAACCAATAGTTTCACCGGCCTTTACTGATTTAATTTGTGAAATGGTGGTTTTAAGAGTTGAAACTGCCTGCAATTGCCGTTGTTCGTTTTGTGTTGCTGCAATGCCGTGTAACCCTATGCCTAATCGTACCATTTCAAACTGCGCTTCAGGAAAACGGATGATGCCGGCAGAATTTAGAATATGTCGAAGAATGGGATAGTCAAAATGCGATTGAATTTCATGGCTTGCTTTGGTGAAAATTTCAATTTGCTTTTTTGTAAATCCATCATGCGCAGCTTCATCGCTTCCGGCAAGATGGGAAAAAACAGATTCAATTTTCAGATAGCGGTTATTTTTTATTCGCACAATCAATTCCTTTAAATCCTGTTCTTCAAAACCGAGCCTGCGCATCCCGGTATCTAATTTGATATGGATGGGAAAAACCGACTGACTTAATTCCGTAATTCTTCTTTTTATTGTTTCGCTGAAATGATTAAGCGTCCTGAATGAATAAATTTCCGGTTCAAGGTAATAAGTAATCATTGCGTCAAAACTTTGTTCTTCGGGACTCATTACCATAATGGGAAGAGTAATTCCTGATTTGCGCAACTCCACACCTTCATCAGCAAACGCCACGGCTAAATAATCCACGCGGTGAAACTGCAGCATGTTTGCGATTTCAAAGCTGCCGCTGCCATATGCAAATGCTTTTACCATGCACATGGTTTTTGTTTCGGGGCGCAGGCGCGAACGGTAATAATTCAGGTTATGCACGAGTGAATTTAAATTGATTTCCAAAACCGTTTCGTGGGCTTTTTGCTGCAACGCTTTGCTGATGCGCTCAAATCCGAAAGGGCGCGCACCTTTTAACAACACCGTTTCATTGTGAAAAACTGTTGCGTTCAGCTCTTTCAAAAAATCTTCAGTGGTGTTGTAAAACTTTTTTTCCATGTTAAAAAGTTCCGCCTGGTGCGTTATGGCTGTGCCGATACCTATCAGGCGCGAAACATTTTTTTTGGAAAGCAATTCAGATACTTCGGCATAAAGATTTTTTTCCTGTTTGCCGCTTTGCAAAATGTCAGAAAGGATTACCGTTTTTTTGTTGTGCTGTTTTTGTTGATTGAGAAAGTCGAGCGCGATACGGAGAGAGCCAATGTCGGAATTGTAACTGTCGTTGATGATGGAGCAATTATTCACGCCTTCTTTCATTTCTAGGCGCATCGCAACGGGGCTGAGCATTTCCATCCGCTCGGTAATCACATCGTTGTCATAATTTAAAAACAACATCAGCGCCCAGCAGTGAATTGCATTTTCCACTGAAGCATCATCGGTAAAAGGAATAGTTATGCGGATAAAATTATTTTTATAAATGCCCTGAATTTCGGTTTCCCCTGTTTGCTTTGTAATTCGCCCGATTTGTAAATCGGCATTTGATTTTTTCGACCAGGTAAAAAACTTTAACTCCTGCGGAAGAAAATCTGCTGCTGGAATCTGTTCTTTAACTTGAGAAAAATCTTTACAATAGATTAGAATTTTAGCGTGAGAAAAAAGCTTCAGCTTTTCATTAATCTTTTCGGTGAGAGAAGAAAAACTTTCATCGTGTGCTGTGCCGATGTTCGTAAAAATTCCGATCGTGGGAATAATCATTTCTTCAAGGTTGGGCATTTCTCCGGGCATTGAAATTCCTGCCTCAAAAACTGCAAGGTCATTTTCTTCCTTTATCTGCCACACGGAAAGCGGAACGCCTATTTGCGAATTGTAACTTTTCGGGCTGCGTACTATATGATGGTCTTCTCTCAGCAATTGATACAGCCATTCCTTTACAATTGTTTTTCCATTGCTCCCGGTAATTCCGATTACCGGAATTTCAAATTGCCTGCGATGAAATGCGGCCAGCTTTTGCAAAGCCGAAAGCGTATCGTCAACTAAAATGAATTTTGCTTTCCCTTCTTTAACAAATTCTTTTTTTGAAACTACAAAATTGTAACAGCCGGTTTGAATCAGCTGGTCAATAAATTCATGCCCATTGCGCCTGTCACCCTGAATGGCAAAGAATAAAGAAAATTCGGGAGTAACTACCTTGCGGCTATCGGTAATCAGATGCAGGATTTGGGTATGCGATGAATCGGAAAAATAGGATGCCCCCCCGATGATGGAAGCAATTCTTTCAACTGTATAATTAACCAGCTCTTTTTTTACCGTGGTTATTTCTGAAGTGGAGTCCATGTATTTTTTAAAAACAGGGGTGCAAAGACGCAGAGAAAAATCTTAACCATTATTCCGATGACTATCGGGACTTAAATTTGTTTCAGCCATTGATTTATTAAAACAACTACGGCAGAGAGGAATGTAGCTTTCTTTTTCGCCAAGCACAATTAACGAATCATCAGGAATTGTTCTGAATGAATGATGCGCCAGGTCACCACAGTGCATACAGATGGCGTGAACCTTGGTAACATAATCGGCAATTGCAAGAAGTTTCGGCATTGAACCAAATGGCTTTCCGAGATAATCCATGTCAAGCCCGGCAACAATCACCCGCATTCCTGAATTTGCCAGCGAAGTACAAACATTTGGAAGTTCGTCATCAAAAAACTGCGCTTCATCAATTCCCACCACTTCCACATTTTGAATGAGCAATAAAATATTTGATGAAAGCGGAACGGGCGTAGAGTGAATATAATTTGAGTCGTGCGAAACAATTTTGGTTTCATCGTAGCGGTTGTCAAGCTTCGGTTTGAATATTTCTACCTTTTGCTGTGCAATCTTTGCGCGCTTTAACCTGCGTATCAGTTCTTCGGTTTTACCCGAAAACATAGAGCCGCTGATTACTTCAATCCAGCCTTTCTTTTGTTGCCCGTTTTTTGAACTTTCTAAAAACATGAAGCAAAGTTAAGAAAGGTTTGAGGTTTAATGACTGATAAAATCGGTTAAACCGGAATTTTTTTCTGAAATTCGCACAGGCCTTTTTTATTCCATATAAAATAATTCTTTAAGGTTACCGTTAACAGTTGAATATAATATACAAATGGAACAACAAATAATTAAACAACAAATTGCGTCCTGCCTGGAGTCGTTGCGCGAGCAATATGAAATGATTAAAAATCGTGATGGGAAAACCCCTCAGATTGAAATTGACATTCTGCTCAACAACACACGTAACTTTTATGAAACATTGCTGCATTTAAATAAATTGAATAATGATGATGTTATTGCTCCTGTCTTAACTCCTGCTGAAGAAATAAAAAATGATGTGGTGGCTGAAATAAAATCTCAACAAGCCGGGGTGATTGCTGAAGAGAAAATTTCTGATTCCCCGGTTGAACAAAAAATAATTGAAGAGCGCACAAAAGTAATTTCCAGGGCACAAAAACCTGCCGTTAAAAGTGGAAGCCTTTTTGAAGATGTTACCATAATGGCAGATACATTTGAGGAAAAAGAAACCATTCACACAAAAATTTCCAGAACCAAAGACGAAACAAGCATTGCCGACAGATTATCGAACATGCCTTTGCAGGATTTGAAAAAATCAATTGGCATCAACGAAAAATTTAAATTCGTAAATGAATTGTTTGATGGCGACCTGCAGGAATACAACAGCAGCATTGATGCTTTGAATCTTTGCGGCTCGTTTGAAGAAACAGAAAACTTCATTGCTCAAAATCTTATTCCAAAATATAGCTGGAAAAAAGAATCGGGCGTTTACCAGTCGCTGTTATTTTTAATTCAAAGAAAATTTAATTACTAATTTTTCTCTTCGAAAGAAGAATCATGGCTGATTTATGAAACGAACTTTTATCAAAGAACTTCTCAAATCGAAGGAATACAACAAAACCGTTAATGTTAAGGGCTGGGTTCGCACCAAGCGCGGAAATAAAAACATTGCTTTTATTGCGGTGAATGACGGAACCGTCATTCACAATATACAGGTTGTTGCCGACCCGAATAAATTTGATGAAGAATTATTGAAACAAATCACAACGGGCGCATCCGTTTCTGTAACGGGAACATTAGTGGAGTCAAAAGGGCAGGGGCAGCCTGTAGAAATCCAGGCTTCAGAAATTATTCTTTATGGAACCGCAGACCCGGAAAAGTATCCATTGCAGAAAAAAGGTCACACGTTAGAATTTCTAAGAGAAATTGCTCATTTGCGACCACGCACAAATACGTTTGGCGCTGTGCTTCGCCTTCGTCATGCAATGGCGTATGCCATTCACAAATATTTTAACGATAATGGTTTTTATTATCTGCACTCGCCAATCATAACGGGCTCCGATGCCGAGGGCGCTGGAGAATTGTTCCGCGTAACTACTCTCGATCTAAACAAAATTCCTAAAAATGAAAATGACACTATTGATTTTAAACAGGATTTTTTTGGGAAAGAAACTAATCTTACGGTATCCGGTCAGTTAGAAGGTGAGCTGGCTGCTTTGGCTCTCGGGTTGGTTTACACATTTGGTCCCACGTTTCGCGCTGAAAATTCAAACACTCCGCGTCACCTTGCCGAGTTTTGGATGATAGAGCCTGAAATGGCTTTTTATGACATTACCGACAACATGGATTTAGCTGAAGACCTGTTGAAACATTTAGTGAAATACGCACTTGATAATTGCAATGACGATTTGCAGTTCCTGAATAAGATGTACGACAAAGAACTTATTGCCCGGCTGCAATCGGTAGTAAACACCGCTTTTAAACGACTCACTTATACTGATGCCATCGAAGCATTAAAATCGTCTGATAAAAAGTTTGAATTTCCTGTCGGGTGGGGAACCGATTTACAAAAAGAACATGAAAATTATTTGGTTGAGCATTTCAAATGCCCGGTTATTCTTACGGATTATCCTAAAGAAATTAAAGCATTTTACATGAAACAAAATGATGACGGGAAAACTGTTCGTGCCATGGACATTTTATTTCCATGGATTGGTGAAATAATTGGCGGTTCGCAGCGGGAAGAAAATTATGACCGGCTATGTGCGCGAATAAAGGAAATGCACATTCCCGAGGAAAGCTTATGGTGGTATCTTGATACCCGCAAATACGGAACCGTTCCACATGCCGGCTTCGGATTGGGCTTTGAGCGGCTTATGCTTTTTATTACCGGCATGACCAACATCCGCGATGTAATCCCTTTTCCACGCACACCCCTGAATGCGGAATTCTGACACCGGCTTTTAGTTACTGTTTTTTCGCTTTTAGTTAAATAAATAATTTTAAAATCTTACAGCCTTCCGAAAAACCTATCCCGCTCTTTTGCGTAAAACATATTAATTTTTTATTTGACTATATTTGAATCATGTTAAAGCAAGGCTTACAGCAAAGAATGCTGCAAAAACTGTCGCCACAGCAAATTCAGCTGATGAAGCTGCTGCAGGTGCCGGCTGCCGCATTGGAACAGCGCATAAAAGAAGAGCTTGAAATAAATCCTGCCCTTGAAGAAGGAAAAGAAGAAGAACAGGAAGAACAAGACGAGCAAACTGAAGATGAGTTTGATGATTTGAACAACGAGGAAAAAGAAGCCGAAGATTATGAAAAAGATTTTGATGATGATTCGGGAGATGACCAGCGAAAGGACGATTTTGATATTGATGATTACATGACCGATGAGGATGTGCCCTACTATAAAACATCCGTTAACAATACTTCTCCGGACGAAGAACGCACCGAAATACCAATAAGTGCATCGGGTTCTTACCAGGATAGTTTGGTTTCGCAGCTTGGCATTTGCGTGCTGGACGAACGTAAATATCAAATCGGCTTGCAGCTTATAGGCAGCCTTGATGATGATGGGTATTTACGCAGAGACCTAGATGCAGTTGTTGACGACCTCGCTTTTTCGCAAAACATAACGGCCACTAAAGAAGAATTGCTCGAGGTGCTTACGCTTATCCAGACTTTTGATCCCGCAGGAACCGGTGCGCGCGATTTACAGGAGTGTTTGCTGTTACAGCTTGAGCGCAAAGACGAACATGACAAAATCTCTGCTGTTGCAAAAAGGATTTTGCGCGAGTACATGGAAGAGTTCTCGAAAAAACACTATACGCGTATTGCCGGACAGTTAGACCTTGACGATGATCAGCTTAAGGATGCCATTCATGAAATTCTGAAATTAAACCCGCGACCCGGTAGTACATTTATTGCTGACAGTAAATCGAGCGAGGCGGTAATTCCAGATTTTATTATTTCCAATGATGATGGTAAGATTGAGCTGACATTAAATTCCAAAAATGCTCCCGATCTTCATTTAAGTCGTGCCTATACAGAAATGCTGAAGGATTATTCAAAAGACAAGGCTAAAAAACGAACCAATAAAGAGGCTTTGGTTTTTGTAAAACAAAAGCTCGAGTCGGCAAAATGGTTTATTGATGCTATTAAACAACGGCAGTATACCCTTTACAACACCATGAACGAAATTATGAAATACCAGATGGAATATTTCCAAACCGGTGATGAGAAATTGTTACGGCCTATGATTTTAAAAGATATTTCTGATATTGTTGGGTTAGATATTTCAACCATTTCGCGTGTTGCAAATAGTAAATATGTACAAACTCCCTATGGTACTTTTTTACTGAAAACATTTTTCTCTGAATCGTTGTCAAATGATGCCGGTGAAGAAGTGTCGAGCCGCGAGGTGAAAAAAATTCTGAGTGATGCTATTGCGGGAGAAGGCAAAAACAAACCACTGCCCGATGATAAGCTCGCCAAATTGCTGAAAGAAAAAGGATATAACATTGCCCGCAGAACTATTGCCAAGTATCGTGAGCAGCTGGGTATTCCCGTGGCGAGATTGAGAAAAGAGCTTTAAAGCGTTTTATTTTTATCGGGGCTTTTTATTTTTGTTGCGTTTATTATTTCACATGTTCCGGTCAATTTCAAATTTTGTTTCCTACATCTGTCATCCGTTGCTGATGCCCTTCTATGCAACCGCAATGGTGTTTCGGCTAAATACCTATTTATCTTATCATCTTCCGCAACAGGTACAATGGATGCTTTTGGCTTTGGTATTTGTATCCACTTTTGTATTCCCGGTTTTGTTCGCGTCCTTCATGGTTCAAAAAGGAATGGTCGGGTCGCTTACTATGGAAAATCAACACGAGCGAAAAATTCCTTTCATTGCAACCATATTATTTTATTTTATTGCCTTTTTTCTGGTAAGAAGATTTCCCTTGCCTGGTTTTTTTTCATTGATTATTCTTGGCAGTGCGCTGGTGGTTGTTCTTGCGTTCCTGATTAATCTGAAATGGAAAATCAGCATTCATACGATGGGCACAGGGGGCATGTGCGGATTGGTTTACTGGCTGACAGAAATTCAGCTATTACACAGCGTCATACCGTTCGTTCTGCTGATTTTAGTTTCAGGAATAGTCGGTACAGCTAGGTTAATAAGCGGTTCGCATACTCAACTTCAGATTTATGTGGGGTACTTTATAGGGTTTGCAACTTTGCTGCTCGTTATGAAGTTACGATTACAATGAATATTTACTTTTGTCATTATCTAAATAATATAGCATGAAAAAAATACTCTGTTTTTTGATTATTCTTAGCGGCACCATCCATTTCTCTTTTGCGCAGGACAAAAAAATAAATGAAGCTCTTGTTCCGATGGCCGTGGTTGACAGCTTTAAAGTGAAATACAAAAAGCTTGAAATAAAAAGCTGGTATGACAGCGATGGTAATTACGCAGCGGCATTTATCAAAGGCGCAACCGAATTTAAAGCCACTTTTACTGTTGATGGAAAATGGCTGCGAACATCAACTGAAATAAAAGAAGAGGCGGTAAGCGGTGCCGTAAAAAAATCAATCAAAAACACCGAATGGAAAGATTGGAAAATTGGTGACTGTTACAAAGTGGAAACTCCCGAAATAAAAAAACTTTTTGTGCTGCATATGAAAAAGGGGAAAGAAAAAAAGATTCTCACTTTTGATCCGCTGGGTAAAGCGGTGGACATAAAGTAAGCGATGAATAAGTTAACCGAAACCCAACTACGGGTTTTATTAAAGCTCCAGCCCGGGCAAAGACTAAATGGAAAGGTTGTGCGGTTTATGAATTATGGCGCGTTTGTAAATGTTGGTTTGATAAACGGCTTGCTTGCCAATAAGGATATTACCTGGGGACGAATAGATGACCCCGAAGATTTTTTAAAGCTGCACCAAAAGCTTGAAGTGATTGTTCTTTCGGTTGATGAAAAAAAACAAAACCTTTCGCTCGGATTAAAACAATTGCAGCCCGATCCGTGGGAAACGGCAAAAACAAAATACAAAGAGGGCGACACTGTTGTGGGACAGGTGACAGATGTACAGCCTTATGGCGCTTTCCTGCAGGTGATGCCGGGCTTTGAAGGATTGGTGCATGTTTCTGAAATAACAACAGATAAAAAAATAACCGATGCAAAGGAATTTTTTACACCTGAACAAGCATATGAAGCGATTATTCTAAAGCTCGATTTTGAAAAGCGACAAATGTCGCTGAGCATAAAATAATTGATTGTCATTTGCTTTTGTAATTAAATAAATTATTATTTTTAAGGCTCGTTTCTAAATAATTAATTCTAACTCTAAATTCAAAACATCATGGCAATACGCATTAATGATGAAGCGCCCAACTTCACCGCAGAAACTACCGAAGGAAAAATCAATTTCCACGAATGGATGGGAGACAAATGGGCAATCCTGTTTTCTCATCCGAAAGATTTTACACCTGTATGCACCACTGAACTTGGTGCAATGGCAAAGCTTGAGCCCGAATTCAGAAAGCGAAACTGCAAGGTTATAGGCTTAAGCGTTGATCCCGTAAACAACCACAAAGAGTGGGTAAAGGATATTGAGGAAACCCAGGGTCATGCAGTAAATTATCCAATGATTGGAGATACTGACCTTGCAGTATCAAAATTGTACGATATGCTTCCGGCAACCGAAACCGGCACTTCGGAAGGCAGAACCGCAGCAACTAATCAAACTGTGCGCTCGGTTTTCATTATCGGACCTGATAAAAAAATAAAGCTCTCGTTGAGCTATCCTATGACAACAGGACGTAACTTTTCGGAAATACTTCGTGTGCTCGATTCTATACAGCTTACTGCCAATTACAAAGTATCCACTCCTGCCAACTGGCAGAACGGTGAAGATTGCATTATTGTTCCTGCCGTGAGCAACGAAGAGGCTGATAAAAAATTCCCGAAGGGATATAAGGTTATCAAGCCTTATCTGCGAACTACTCCGCAGCCGAACTTGCCTTAATAAATTCTTTTTAACGAATCAAAAATTCCATCAGCCAGCTGGCTGATGGAATTTTTTTTGCTTAACCAATAAATCCATCCCCATGCAATTCTTTTACCTTTGCGCTTCGGATTTTTATGCCAGAAAAAAAATCAATCATCACCGTAAAAAATCTTGTTAAAAAATACGGAACGCTTGCGGCTGTAAATAACATCAGCTTTGAGGTGTACGAAGGAGAGATTTTCGGGCTGCTTGGTCCTAACGGTGCGGGCAAAACTACTACGCTCGAAATTATTGAAACACTTCGTGAAAAAACTTCGGGTGAAGTTTTTGTTGACGGAAAAAATATTGACCGAGACCAGAATGAAATAAAACAAATAATAGGTGTGCAGCTCCAGGCTGCAGGTTATTATCCAAGTCTTACTTTGGTTGAATTGATCCAGCTTTTTTCGGGGCTGTATAATGTACCCGTTGACGCGTTGCAAATGTTGCGCCTTGTGGGGCTGGAAGAAAAATCAAAATCAAAATTCAAGGAACTTTCGGGAGGGCAGAAACAGCGGTTTTCCATTGCAACAACGTTAATCAACAATCCTAAGCTTGTTTTCTTAGACGAACCCACCACAGGCCTCGACCCGCAGGCGCGAAGAAATTTATGGGAGCTGATAAAACAAATTCGTGATAAAGGCGCCACCGTTGTAATTACTACTCACTACATGGACGAAGCCGAAAACCTCTGCGACCGTGTGGCTATTATTGAATCGGGTCAACTAATTACCATTGATACTCCCGATAACCTCATTGATAAATTAGTGGCAACGGGATTTGAAAGAAAAAAAGAAGTTAAAAAGGCTAATCTTGAAGATGTGTTTTTAAACCTCACAGGGCAGGAATGGAAAGATGAATAAAAAACCCTACTCACAGCTCACCGCCATGCTTGCCATTTCAAAAGCAAGCTTCCGGAGCATTATGCGCAGCCCTTCGGCTGTGGTGTTTACGCTGGCATTTCCACTTATATTTATTTTGGTGTTCGGATTTATTTCTGGCGGAGGTTTTATTGTGAAGCTTGGAGTCAATAAAAATTCATCGCGCAATAATCCCGTTTATATCGTATTGAAAAATATCAATACTATTAAAATGATTGAAGATGCCGGGGATGATGTATTGATGAGTGAATTGCAAAAAGGGCGTATTGATGGCATTGTCACTCTTTCGACCGACACCACGCAGCATTCAAAAATTATTATTGATTTAAAAACCACTTCGGCTTCTGCTGATAAGGGACGTGTGCTGAAACTGATTTTAAATAATGTGATCAGCGAAATGAACGCAAAAACTACAGGCATAAAAAGCAGCGTGGCTGAAATACGGCAGCAGGATGTTCCGGGGCGCAAATACAAAACCATTGATTTTATTTTACCCGGCCAGCTGGGGTTTTCGTTATTGAGCAGCGGGGTGTTCGGAACGGCTTTTGTTTTTTTTAACCTGCGCCAGACGTTAGTCATAAAACGTTTTTTTGCCACCCCGGTTAAGCGCCCTTACATTGTGGTTGGCGAAGCGTTGGCCCGCATGGTTTTCGCCTTGCTCGGTGCGTTGTTTATTATTTCAATCGGTTATTTTGCTTTCGGGTTTACGCTGATTAACGGCATGGCAACTGCGCTGAACATGCTGCTGCTTTCGGCTTTGGGGTTAGTTGTTTTTATGGGATTCGGGTTCGTGGTGTCCGGCATTGCGAAAAGCGAAAGCACCATTCCGCCTATTGCAAACATTATTACGCTGCCGCAGTTTTTACTATCGGGAACTTTTTTCAGCATCGAGGTGTTTCCCACATGGCTGCAGCCAATATGCAAAGTTTTGCCGCTTACTTACCTTAACGATGCCATGCGAAAAGTGGCTTTTGAGGGTACAGGTATTTTTGATATTACCCACCAGCTTTTAATTATTACCCTCTGGGGCTTGGTGGTTTATTTTGCTGCTTTTAAAACGTTCAGGTGGGAGTAGAGAAAAGAGATTATTCTTTAACGAATCTGATTACTTTATTGCCAACTTTCATAAAATAAATGCCCGGATCAAGTGAGGAAACATCAATCTCCGCTTTTTGATTTGGCTCAGATGAAAATATTTTTTGCAAAACGGTTTCACCGGTTAAGTTAATTATGCTGACTTTTTTGTTGCTATTCAAACTAAACGTGATTGTTCTATTTACAGGATTCGGATAAAACAAATCATGCTGTGAATATCCAATTTCTTCAGCTCCTGTCGGATTTACACAATCGCAATCCAAAACTTTCTTAATATAATAAAAATAGAAATTGCCTGTTAACGGGAAAACATAAATTGCGGAATTAATAGTAATGCCCGTTGTAATATCAATTGTAAAAATTTCAGTTCCGGTGTTAAAGTAATATTTCCTTTCGTCCTCATTCAAGATATGTCCACCACCCATTATATATCCACCGGCAAAAGATGATGCTGAAATAACCGTGACAATGCCTGTGGTTAAATTTATTTTTGCAAACTTCATTCCGCTGCTGTTCCTGTACGTGCCATATAGAGTTGAGTCATTGCAATTGAATTCCACATTTTCAAAATATTCTCCTGCTGACAATGTAATTGGAGTAGTGCTAATAACTATGCCGCTTACCATGCTAACGCCAATAATATTCTGCCCATTTGAAAAATAAAACACTTGATTGCTTTTGTCATAAGTATAACTATCCATTACAGCTGAAGCTCCTAAAGAAACAGGTGATAGAATTGTTGCTGCCCCACTGTTAACATTTAGTTTCCCTAACCTGACATCATATGTAATGCTATTCCGATAAATTCCATAGAAAGAAGAATCGTTGCAATTGAATTGAATAGATTCAAAATAACTTCCAAGAGGAAGTGTTATCGTGGTAAAATAAGAAAGCACTCCGGATGAAATATCCACTGCGTTTAAATTTATTCCAGCCCCTCCGGGCGAGTAATAAAAATACAGGTTGTTGTAAAAATCAAAAGCTGTCCCGGATAATGCAATATGGTTGGTGATATAGTTTGGTGAAATGATGGTGACATTTCCGGTCGCGGGGTCTACCGAAGCAAAGTGAACCTCCTTAACTGTTCCGCTTTTTTTTGCCAATCCATATATTACGGATGGCTGTGCATGAGATGTGATGCTGCTAAGTAATAACAGCATTGCGGAAATAATATAAATTTTTTTCATGTCAGTATATTTTAATCTTGTAAAGCTACCACAATATTGCCTTTCTTGTCACTTTATATAAGACACCTAAAAATAGCAAAAAGTCGCTTTCTGCTATTCACAACTTCCATAACATTCACATCCCGATATTATCGGGAAAACATTCAACAATCGACAACCGGCAAGCTGTTTACTCAGCTTTTTCTACAGCCCAGCCGTTAGTGCCCATGTCTTTATAGACAATAAATTTTTTCCCCGTATTTTCCGAAACCTGGTCGCAGAAAAAATTCGTGGAGTTCGTTTGTTATTTAAAATCATCATCGGGTAATGAGCAATAAAAATAATGCTCTCCCCAATTGCGAGGATAATTTCTTTGAGTTGTAAACTACGTAAGGGAATTGACGATTGGCTACTGATTTATTTCATACACTCAAAAGCAACCGCTTCTATAAAGCGCTCTTTGTTTTCAACGAGGTCGAACATCGTGTTACTGCTGTCATTAAAAGTGCAGGGGCGTATATTTTTAAATCCTGCTTTCTTTAGTTCCATGGCAAGCGAGCTGCGGTCCCACATCCATCGGTGATGCGAATTGCCAAGAGCCACCTTCAGCAAATCGGTAATTTTTTTTGGTCGATATTCTTGTCCCAACTGTGTGTAAACACCAACGAAACGGATGCTGGCATCGGCTTGCCCTTCTTCTAGCGCTCGTATATAGTCGCGTGCGGCAATCTCCAAATCGGGAACCACGCAACGGAAAATGCCCCCGGTTTTTAAAATCTTATACGTGTTTTTTAACGCTGTTCTGAAATCATCAAGCGATAAATGTTCCAACACATGTGAACAATATACACCATCGCACGAGTTTTCTTTAATACCCGGCAACCCATCAATGATGTTTCCGTATTTCACATTGTCAGCCCAAACCGTTCCTATCCTGCTTTTTAACAGTTTTCCAACAATCGGTATGCGGCCAATGCGCAACGATGGAGATACATCAAAATTTATCCACTCTTTAGGGGCAAAGCTGCCGCAACCGTAATGAACATACGTACCCGGTATTTTTTTTCTTTCGGTATTTCCTGCTAACGGGGCATTTGCCATTGTGTTCATTGGTTGTTATACAGCATAATTAATTAACGTTTCAAATATCACAATTTAATTACCACCCCAATTTATTTTTTTATTAACCTGTATTATATTTATTTTATTTATTTTAAAAATATGTTAATATAAATATACTGTTAATAT
>JBIOHJ010000076.1:0-16043 GCA_044448905.1 Bacteroidia bacterium
AATACGCCACCAAAAAATTCTCCAAACGGTATTTTGGCAGGTTGTTCATCAACCACAGCTCAAAAAGATCTCGATATAAATAACGTACGTACCCGTATTCTTGTAGGGGGCGATATGTGGTGGGATCTTACTACAGCACAATACGAAGTGCCCAAAGGCTCTCAAAAGCATTCGGTATTTGCAGGCGCTTTGTGGATTGGAGGAGTGGATGCGGGCGGACAGGTTAAAGTTGCCGGGCAAACGTACCGCCAAACCGGTTTTGATTTTTGGGGCGGACCGATGGATGTAAATACGGTTTCAATTTCGAATGCCCGCTGCCTTGAATTCGATAGACATTGGAGACTGCGTAAAGCCGATGTTCTTAAATATATTGCTGACCCCGGCTTTGTACCCAATCCTGCCGATCCGGATGAAGCCGAATCAAAACAAAGTATTGCAGAATGGCCTGGCAATGGACGATATCCGGGAGAAGACCAGTTCCTGGCGCCTTTTTTTGATGAAAACAGCGATGGCAATTATGATCCCAATGCTGGCGATTATCCCCATTACCTTATTTCACGAACTGATTTGACCCCGCCCCGCGATGTTGATTATGGAATATTCGCTCCAAACATTCCTAAGGTTGTTTGCAACGATTACATTTTTGGCGACCAGACTATATGGTGGGTTTTTAACGATGTGGGAAATGTACATTCCGAAACCAATTCCACTCCAATTGGCATGGAAATACGCGCCCAGGCATTCGCGTTTAAAACCAATGATGAAATAAATGACATGACATTTTACAAATACCAGATAATAAACCGGTCTACATTTACTCTTACCAATACCTATTTTGGCCAATGGATAGATCCGGATTTAGGGTGGGCTGATGACGATTTTGTGGGTTGTGATGTAAAACGAGGATTGGGTTTTGTTTACAATGGAGATGCCGATGATGATATAAATTCTGGAGGGTATGGATTAAATCCTCCTGCATTGGGTGTTGATTTTTTCCAGGGACCTTCAGCCGATGTAAATGATGGCATTGACAACGATAAAGACGGATGCCCTGATTGTACTTACCTGCTGGATGCAAACCTTAATCAGATTAACGTGGGCGATGATACGTTACCTGAACAAATCATTATGGCAAAATTTGTTTATTACAATAATGACTTTAGCCCTAATGGAAACCCGGTCGGGTTTGACGATTATTATAAATACCTTAAGGGAATCTGGAGGGATGGAATTTTAATGACCCATACATGCAGTGGAAGATCTCCCGGCCCCTTGGCAAACTACATGTTCCCGGGCGATCTTCATGGGGGATCTACCGACCCTGATTTTGCAGATGACATGAATGAATCTTCTTGTGGAAATACCGGTGCCGACCGCAGGTTTCTGCAGTCAGCCGGAGCATTCACATTACAACCGGGAGCTGTTAATTATATTACAACAGGATTGGTATGGAGAAAAGCCAGCCAGGGCGGGCCTTTGGCATCGGTTGATCTTGTAAAGCTTGCCGATGATAAGGCGCAGGCATTATTTGACAACTGCTTTAAAGTTCTTGATGGCCCCGATGCACCCGATTTGGTATTCCGCGAATTAGACAAAGAAGTGATTTTATCACTTCAAAATACCGACAACGAATTTGTAGAGCGCTATGCGGTAACGGATAAAACTTTAGTTGATACTACTTTATCTGATGAAGCCAAAAAATTCAAATTCCAGGGATACCAGATTTACCAGGTAAAAGATGCAACGGTAGCTGTAAGCGACTTAAAGAATCCTGACAAGGCAAGGCTCTTATTCCAGTGCGATGTAAAAGATACCATTGCGCGGATAGTAAATTATACATTCGACCCATCATTCAACAGCACCGTACCTACCGAAGAAGTAAGTGGCGGAAACGAAGGCATATCGCATACCTTTAAAATTGACCGTGATTTATTTGCCACAGGCAGCACACAACTGGTCAACCATAAAACATATTTTTACACAGCCGTTTCGTATGCCTATAATAATTACCAGACGTTTAAGCCCGACAGTGCGTTTTTAGGCGGTCAAAACAAACCTTACCTCAGGGGACGAAACAACATAAAAACCTACACCGCCATTCCGCACATCACCACCACCGAAAATAACGGAACGGTATTGAATTCGGAATATGGCGATGGCCCGGTCATTACCCGCATCGAAGGCCAGGGCAACGGGGGCCAGATACTCGACCTTACCCAATCAACCATTGACGAACTGATGGGCAGCGCATCGGGCTACCGCTCGCTATACCCGAAATACCAGGGTGGCAGCGGGCCCATCAATGTAAAAGTATATGACCCGATGCTGGTAAAAGGCTTGAATTTTGAAAACCGGTTTAGCGGAATTACTGACAGCGACCGCTGGACTATGATAGAAACCGGATCATCAACATCGGTAAAAGAAGACACTACGTTAAATCAGATTTATGAACAGGTTTTTGCATTCGATCATAAACAAAACAACCTGCAATTAAACTGGGGCATCAGCGCCAACATACACAACGTAATAGAAGCGGGTAAACCGGGAGCAATCAACAATGCGTTCTTAGAAGCCACCATCGAATACACCGATAATTCCAAACGCTGGCTCAATTCATTGAAAGATGTTGACGGAACTCCTCCCGAAAACTGGATACTGAGTGGAACCCTTGCAGATGATTATGCTGGCGATGATGATCAGATCTATGAAGGATTGCTAGACGGAACATGGGCACCGGTAAAACTTGCCAATAATAAAGATACACTCGGAGTAAGGCCATCTCAAAATGGCATATTCCCTGCAATTTTCGAAGCACAATTACAGCTTTCGCCAGGGGGTCCATATAAAACGGGTATAGCCAGCGTTGATATAGTAATCACAAATGACAGAAGTAAATGGAGCCGCGCAGCAGTTATTGAAACGGGAGCCTTTACCAATCTATGTGAAGGTAATGCACTTAAATGGAACTTACGCAAAGCACCATCGGTAGATAAAAGCGGACAGCCTTATTATGACAACAATGGCAACATTAATCTTAACGCTAATTCAGGCGAAGCCACATTAGTATCTGATTCGGGTATGAGTTGGTTTCCCGGATATGCTTATAATCTGGAAACAGGTGAAAGATTAAATATAGCATTTGGTGAAAACTCTTCTTTTATTGATGATAACGGTCGCGACATGAAATGGAACCCGTCAAGCCGTCTATACAGACCGGAAAGCTCTGAAGTTGATACCGTATTCGGAGGCATGCATTATATATGGATATTCGGACACAATGGAGACCTGTTCAGCGATGTGCCAAATTATGACCATTGCCAGGTAATATTCAATAAACTTGACTCTGCAGCAAAAAGTGGCAGTGTGAATTCGATCTTGCGCAAACACGTATGGAAAGATGCCATGTGGACAACCATACCCATACAGGATGCCAGCAAAGAATTCCTTGCAGCCGATGTAACCATCCGCTTACGCGTAGCCCGCACTTATCGCAGGTATAACACCAACCTTGATGCAGGCACTTATCTTACCAGCGTCAATACACTAACGGCCGGCACATCCTATTATGTGATAAGCGGCAATGCCATATACGGCACCACCACCTACCAGGCCGACAATTTCTTTACCGTTCCCGACACAGCCACAGGCATCAACCTTACCTTTACCGGTTCGGGGCTGATAGCACCAACGCTAAACGGGGCTAATCCTTTGTACAGGTTTGGCACTTCCGACCTGGCTGCAAGCTTAAACAATCTCGATGCAGCCAAAGATGCATTAGACCTGATTAACATAGTGCCCAATCCATATTATGCGTATTCGGCTTATGAAGGTACAACCAATGTTGCCGGGCAGCTGGATAACCGGGTTAAGATTACTAATCTGCCACCGCGGTGTACCGTTTCTATATTTACGATGAACGGAAAACTCATCAGGCGTTTTCAGCGCGATGTAGCAGTTGATAATTCACTGGGAGGTGAAAAAGAAACCAACAGCGAAACCGCCCAGGACTGGGATTTGAAAAATACAGCTGGTATTACCATTGGCAGCGGTATTTATCTTATCCATGTTGAAGCTCCCGGTTTAGGAGAACGTACGCTGAAATGGTTTGGTGTGCTGCGTCCTATTGATCTGGATTCGTTTTGATGAAAAATTAAAAACTAACCTTAATTGCTAAAAATAAAAAATATGATAAAGCATTTTAAAAAAATAGTTTGTTTATCTATTACAACTATTTTACTCCAATCCGGTAATTCTGTTTTTGCAGGTAATGAAGACCGTTCAGGTCAGGCGGGAGCATCCCAGATGTTGATTAATCCCTGGGCACGTTCATCAGGATGGGGAGGGGTGAATATAGCTTCTGTAAGAGGGGTTGAATCTATTTATTTAAATGTTGCGGGTGCTGCATTTGTTAAAAAAACAGAAATAGCGTTTACCAATACGCAGTATTTAAAAGGATCTGAAATAAGCATTAATTCATTGGGAATCTCTCAGAAAGTAGGATCTTCTAGCGTAATTAGCATATCAATCATGTCGATGAGTTTAGGTGACATACCTATTACTACTGAAATAACTCCCGAAGGAGGAACCGGAACATATTCACCTCAATTTATAAATTTTGGACTTTCTTACTCAAAAGAATTTTCCAATAGTATTTATGGAGGCATTTCAGTCAAATCAATTTCCGAATCAATTTCTGATTTGAAAGCTTCGGGTTTCGCATTTGATGCAGGTATTATGTATATAACCGGTAATAATGAAAATAAAGACAATCTGAAATTTGGGATTTCACTTAAGAATGTAGGGGCTCCTATGAAATATTCGGGTGACGGACTTTCTGTTAAGGTAGCGTCTTTATCAGGTAATTACCAGCTTACTGTTGAACAACGTTCTGAAAAATTCGAAATTCCTTCCTTAGTTAATATCGGAATTTCGTATGATTTTGAACTTGCTGCCAATCATAAAATAACTGCCGCTGCAGATTTTGTTTCCAATTCGTTCAGCAGTGATAACTATGGATTGGGTTTAGAATATACTTTTAAAAAGTTATTCAGCCTGAGAACGGGTTATGTTTATGAAAATAACTTGTCGGATGCCGAAGAATCGCTTACGGTTTCTAACGGTATTTCGGGTGGCGTAACATTTGAAATTCCGCTTGGTAAAACCGGCAAATCCTTTGGCATTGATTATTCTTATCAAACCACACGTTATTTCGATGGCACGCATCGTATAGGCGCCAGGATAACATTATAACCTATTATTAAGATTCTTGAGCAGAGGACCCTGTCATACGGGGTCTTCTTTTATTTTAATAACTAATCATAAATAAAAATAGAAATGAGTGAGATAATATATTTGACACCTGAAGGATTGAAAAAACTAAAGGACGAGATCCATTATATGAAAAATGTTGAGCGTCCTAATATTTCAAAACAGATTTCGGAAGCCCGTGATAAAGGCGACTTATCTGAAAATGCCGAATACGATGCAGCCAAAGACGCACAAGGAATGCTGGAGCTTAAAATTTCAAAGCTCGAAGAAACGCTTAGCAATGCCCGCATTATTGACGAATCGAAGATTGATGCTTCTAAAGTTTCAGTCCTAAGCAAAGTAAAAATTAAAAATCTGTCAAACAAACAAATGGTGATGTACACACTTGTTGCCGAAAATGAGGCTGATTTAAAAAGCGGAAAAATTTCTGTTACTTCACCAATAGGCAAAGGATTGCTCGGAAAAAAAGTTGGAGAGGTTGCCGAAATCGAAATTCCTTCAGGAAAAATAAAATTTGAGATAGTTGATATTTCAAGATAAATAATGGCGAGCATTTTTACGAAAATTGTAAATGGCGAATTACCATCTTACAAAATTGCTGAAACTGAAAAGTTTCTGGCTTTTCTGAATATTTATCCGTTAGTAGAAGGGCATACACTGGTTATTCCTAAAAAAGAAATTGATTATATTTTTGATTTGGATGATGAGCTTTTAAAGGAGCTTTTTGTGTTTGCAAAAAAAGTTGGGCTGGCAATTGAAAAGGTAATTCCGTGCAAGCGGATAGGTATTTCGGTTATCGGGCTTGAAGTTTCTCATGCGCACATTCATTTAATTCCGCTTAATAAAATGAGCGATATGAATTTTGATATGCCCAAGCTTTCTTTTTCGCCTGATGAATTCAATACAACAGCTTCGGCAATCAGCAAGTCTTTTTTATCGTTATACAAATAATCTTTTTAATAGTATATGGCTGGAAAAAAAACTGCGGATGGTCTTTCGGTTCACCGCGATGTTGCGTTGGCAAAAACTATTGCTAAAGATTTTTACCTGGATAAAAAATATTTCGAGCTATCTAAAGAGAAAATATTCGCGCCTTCGTGGCAGTTTATTGGTGATACGGGGATGATAAGCGGAAATGAAAACATTCACCCTTTTACTTTGTTTGAAAACTTTTTAGATGAACCGCTTGTCATAACAAAAGACAAACAACATAACTTCCGCTGCCTTTCCAATGTGTGTACGCACCGCGGAAACATTATTGCAGACAAAAGCTGCACGGCAGCGAATTTGCGTTGCAGGTATCACGGGCGGATTTTTAATCTCGATGGTAAATTTCATTCGATGCCTGAATTTAAAGAGGTAAAAAATTTTCCATCGGCATCTGATAACCTCACATCCCTTCCGTTATTTCAATGGGGAAAATTCTTATTTGCTTCGTTAAACAAAAAAAACAAACCTGAAAAATATTTTGACAGTATGATGAAACGGATGAACTGGCTTCCGTTAGATAAGTTTTCTTTTTCGGGATTTTCAAAAGATTATCCTGTGAATACACACTGGGCTTTGTATTGTGAAAACTACTTGGAGGGTTTTCATATTCCGTTTGTTCATGCAAGGCTTAACGAGGTAATTGATTTTGGAAATTATAAAACCGAATTGTTTGATAATGGTGTTTTGCAGGTTGGTTTTTCAAAAGATGAAAAGCACTGTTTTGATTTACCTGAATCTTCTCCTGATTACGGTAAGAATGTCGCAGCATATTACTTTTTTATATTCCCTAATATGATGTTTAATTTTTATCCGTGGGGATTATCGATTAATATTGTAAAACCTGTATCAATCAATCAATCAAAAATTTCTTTTCTTAATTATGTGTGGAATGAGAATAAATTAAATAATGGTGCAGGTGCTGATTTGCACACTGTTGAAATGGAAGACGAAGAAGTGGTGCAGAATGTGCAGCGTGGGATTCGTTCACGTTTTTATAAATATGGGAGGTACTCGGTTGCACGCGAGCAGGGAGTGCATCATTTTCATAGGATGGTTGAGAAGGTGATGAAGAAATGATTTTTATTTATTTAACCTGAAGGCGCACGTAAGGGCAATTGATGAAAGGTCAGTAAGAAATATTAAGCTGGTAATTCAATATTGGAGGCGGGAAGTCGGAGACAGGAAACCTGAAATCAAAATCAATTACTCTTCTTTCTTTTTGGTTTTTTCGTGCCAGAAATGTGCTCCCACATTTGCTATTATTATGGCTCCAACGGCAAATATCCAGGCTTTATTTTTAAAATCCGGAATTTCCCATATCAGGTTAAACAAAAACAATAATCCGCAAATAATTAATGTGAGAATAATAGCTTTTAAGGTCTTGGGATGAACCATATAAAATTTAATTCAGCTTCAGTTTATTAATAATATTTTTTGGCAGTTTGTTTTTTTTTATTTCATATGCTTGCATTAAAAAATATTCCCATTCTTTTTTTGTAAAGCGGTTTTCATCCTGAACCTGTATCCATTTGTTACGTGCCATATATGGGGCCGGTATTATTCCATCGGTTTCAATCAATTCATCAAATTCATCTGGCTTCACAGCAAATGAAACTCTGAATGGCAGAACAAGGCACGTAACAACAAACATTTTTTCAGCGAGCAGAAAACATAAATCGTTTTCCCATTTTACATCTTCAGTAACATGAGGAAGCTCTAAACAATATTTCCGGATTTCTTCAATATTCATGATTTGGATTCACTAACGAAAAAATTGCCGAATCATAAAATTTTCCGTTGAAAAAATAATTTTCCTTAAAATATCCTTCCTGAACAAATCCGGATTTCTCCAATAGTTTTAAAGATGCTTTATTCTTTGGATTTACGTTTGCTTCAATACTGTGAATTCTTATATTCTTAAATCCGTAATCAACAATTGCATCAATTGCTTCCTTCATAATTCCTTTTCCCCAATATTCGGGCAAAAGAAGATAACCTATTTCAGCACGATGGTTTTCTTTTTCAAATCGCCAGAAGGAAATGTTCCCGATATTTTTCTTTGTTTCCTTTATTTCCATTACCCACGCAATGCCTTCATTGTTTTCAAATGCAGCCAGAATTTTATTAATCAGCTCAAGTGCTTCTTCGACACTTTGCGTTTTGGGTTTGTCAATATATTTCCACACCTCATCATTTGTCCGTTGTGCAAAAAAATCAGATGCATCTTCAATCCTGAATTTTCTTAACAGCAATCTTTCAGTTTCCAAAACAGGAAACTCACCAAATTTAATTTCAAGCATAAAACATTTATTTATTCCCGAGTACTTCCTTATTAAAAATAACCTTTCTTTCTTCAAGATGTTTTACCACAGCATTAAAACAATTTTCATCTTCACCGATATATTCGGGAGGTGAAATTCCTTTACGTGAAAATTTGTTTTCAATCACCAATCGGGCTGCGGCTGTGCAGGTGTAACCTGTTGTGCGTGCCATGCTCATGGTTTGTGTTTCCTTATTGTAACGATCATACAGCGTATAAACCACCTTAAATTCTCCTTTATTATCTTCTCCTTCAAGTGTAACACGCATAATAGTAAAGTCTTCTTCACCGGGCTGGTATTTCCATTCCTTGAAAAGTAATTTTGAAATCAAATCAATCGGAGCCACTTCAGCATCGCGAATTTTTATTTTTTCTTTTGAGAAAAATCCACTCTCACGAAACAAGCGCATCAAATTTGCATGGCCGGGATAACGTAAAGTTTTTTCAATCATGTTTTTCACTTGAGGCATGGTATGCATTAAAGAACGTAATCCGTCCGTATTAAAATATTCAAGCGTGCCGCATTCTTCAAATGTTATTTGTTCCACATCACTCAAGGCTTCTTTAGTAATTAGCTTTCCGTTTTCGATATATCGCGCAGGACGTGTGTATTCTTCAAGTACATCAACAGGGGAGAAGGGGGCTTTATATTCATAGGGCTTTTTTCTTTCAACAGGCAGACCACCAACCAAACATTTATAGGAAGCAAGTTTCATTTTTTGATTGTGATAACCTGCCATCATGTTGCACAAGCCGGGAGCTATTCCGCAATCAACTATTGCTGTTACATTATTTTTCTTAGCAAGTTCATCAAGCAAAAAAGCATCTTCAGGAAAAAATGAAATATCCACAATATTTTTCCCTGATTCAATAACCGCTTTCAAAACATTAAATCCCAAAAAACCGGGAACCGCTCCTATCACTAGATCAAAAGGGGCGATTACATTTTTTACTTGCTCCAAATTACTGAAATCACAAGGTATGGTTTTTAATTTTAGTTTTTCAGAGATTGATTTTAAAACATCAGTATTGATATCAGCGCAAGTAACATCATAATCAGCGCATAAATCAGCAACCATTGCTTTGCCAATCATTCCACCACCGAGAACAATTATTTTCGACACAGATTATACAGATTTACACTGATAAAAAAACGTAATTACCATTTCGGTTTTACAAAATACAAAGCAGTTCCATCGGGGTCTTTGAAGTGAAAATAGATCCCGGATTTGCCGTCATCACTTAATGTAATTGGAATATTATTTTTTTCCATTAACGCTTTTGCTTCATCACAATCATCAATCATGAAGCCGATTGATAAATCTCCGGAATTAGATTCATCATCACCTCCGGGATGAATACCTAAAGTAATTCCCGGGCCATCTACCATTGCGTAATTATCGCCCCAGCGTTGTTTTAATTTTAACCCGATAGATTCATAAAATGAAATGGATTTGTTCATGTCTTTCACCATGATGGTGACATTAGAGCCGGTGAGTTTCATAGATTTATTTTTTAGCCACTAATTAAACTAATTAACACGAATTTATTTTAAATCTCCCTTTCGGGGATTTAGGACCTACATATTTCTCCTATACTGTCCTCCAACCTCAAACAAAGCATTCGTAATTTGTCCCAGCGAACAATATTTTGAAACTTCCATTAATGTGTCAAACATATTTTCATTGTGAATGGCTGCAAGTTGCAAATCGTGTAATAATTTTTCTCTTACCGGCTCATTTCGGCTGTGAAGATTTTTAAGTGTTTCAATCTGTTGTTCTTTTTCTTCTTTGGTTGCGCGGATAACCTCTCGTGGCAAAATAGTAGGAGAACCTTTACTGGATAAAAAAGTATTTACTCCAATCAAAGGATATTCACCGGTGTGTTTCAAAGTTTCGTAATACAGACTCTCTTCCTGTATTTTCCCGCGCTGGTACATGGTTTCCATTGCGCCAAGAACTCCTCCACGTTCGGTAATGTTATCAAATTCTATCAGCACAGCTTCTTCAACGAGGTTGGTTAACTCTTCAATGATAAAAGAACCTTGTAATGGATTCTCATTTTTTGCCAGGCCCAATTCACGATTAATAATTAACTGAATTGCCATTGCCCTGCGAACACTTTCTTCGGTGGGAGTTGTAATGGCTTCGTCATAAGCATTCGTGTGGAGCGAATTGCAATTATCGTAAATTGCATACAATGCCTGCAGTGTTGTACGGATATCATTGAAATCAATTTCCTGGGCATGCAATGAACGACCGGAAGTCTGGATATGATACTTCAGCATCTGCGAACGTTCGTTGGCTTTGTATTTTAATTTCATTGCCTTAGCCCAGATTCTTCTTGCCACTCTTCCGATAACAGAATATTCGGGATCAATTCCGTTGGAAAAAAAGAAAGAAAGGTTGGGAGCGAAATCATCAATGTTCATTCCCCGGCTTAAATAATATTCCACGTAAGTGAACCCATTTGAAAGTGTGAAAGCAAGCTGTGAAATAGGATTTGCACCGGCTTCGGCAATATGATAACCCGAAATGGAAACAGAATAAAAATTGCGGACTTTATTATCAATAAAATACTGCTGCATATCGCCCATCAGGCGCAATGAAAATTCAGTGGAAAAAATACAAGTGTTCTGCGCCTGGTCTTCTTTTAAAATATCTGCCTGGACAGTTCCGCGAACCTGCGCAAGTGTTTGCGCTTTTATTTTTTCATAAACATCTTTTGATAAAACCTGGTCGCCTGTTACACCGAGAAGCATTAAGCCCAACGAATCATTTCCATCCGGAATTTCATAATTATATTCGGGTCGTTTTATTTTTTTTTCTTTATAAATTAAATCGATTTTTTTCTGAACGTCTTTTTCCAAACCATTTTGTTTAATGTGTTTTTCACACTGCTGATCAATAGCTGCATTCATAAAAAAGGCACAGATAATTGATGAAGGTCCATTAATAGTCATGGAAACGGATGTTGCAGGGTCGCAGAGATTAAAACCACTGTATAGTTTTTTTGCATCATCGAGACAACAAATACTTACACCGCTGTTACCAACCTTTCCGTAAATATCAGGGCGATAATCCGGGTCATGACCATAAAGCGTTACCGAATCAAATGCAGTTGATAAACGTTTCGCAGGGGTTCCGAGTGAAACATAATGAAAACGCTTGTTCGTTCTTTCAGGGCATCCTTCACCCGCAAACATTCTTGTCGGGTCTTCGTTTTCTCTTTTGAATCTGAAAACTCCTGCGGTAAAAGGAAACTCACCAGGTACATTTTCCTGCAGCAGCCATTTTAGTAAATCGTAATGGCTCGAATATTTTGGCAAAGCAACTTTTGGAATCCGAAGATGTGATAAGGATTCGGTAAAAGTTTGGATTCGCAAAGTTTTTTCACGCACTTTAAATTCATAAAAATCCTTTTTATATTTTTCGCTCTTATCTAAATAATCAATCAGAATCTGCCTGTTAACCCTGTCAAATTCCAATTCAAGTTTTTTCATCAGGTCAAATAAGGCCCTCTTAAGTTCGTTTGCATTTTCCGAGCCGCTTTCCTCCATAATTAAAATCGAATCCTGTAAGGATTGCAGCTGCCCGGCAACGTAGCTTTGCTCTTCCACCCACTTATCATACTCACGATTGTTTTCAGAAATTTCGCTGAGGTACCGTGTGCGGTTTGGCGGAATGATGTAAATTTTTTCGCTCATCTCTTCCGTAACATGATAATCGCTTTTCAGGTCGGCTCCTGTTTTTTCTGTAATCGTATTCATCACTGCTTTGTAAAGCTGGTTCATTCCGGGATCGTTGAATTGCGATGCAATGGTTCCGAACACAGGAATTTTCTCATCAGCAACATCAAATAATTTATGATTGCGTTTATATTGTTTTTTCACATCGCGCAATGCATCCATTGCCCCGCGTTTATCGAATTTGTTAAGTGCAATCACATCAGCAAAATCGAGCATGTCAATTTTTTCGAGCTGCGATGCTGCACCGTATTCAGGAGTCATCACATACAATGAAACATCGCTGTGATCGGTAATTTCTGTATCACTTTGCCCGATTCCTGATGTTTCAAGTATTACCAGGTCATACTTTGCGGCTTTTACAATATCCAAAGCTTCTTTTACGTGTGCTGATAATGCAAGATTGCTTTGCCTGGTTGCCAGCGAACGCATGTACACACGTTCATTGCGGATACTGTTCATGCGGATGCGATCGCCCAGCAAAGCTCCCCCGGTTTTTCTTTTCGTGGGATCAACAGAAATAATTGCAATCGTTTTATTTTTAAACTCCAAAAGGAATCTTCTGACCAATTCATCAATAAGAGAAGATTTTCCGGCACCACCGGTTCCGGTTATACCAAGAACCGGAGCGGCTGCAGTTTCCGGTTTGCCGTTTGTTGATTTACGAAACTTTGAAAAAACTTCTTCAAATTCAGCATGATTATTCTCAGCAGCAGAAATCAAATGCGCAATGGCTTTTGGATTTTTTTTAGTAAGAGCATCAATTTCTCCGTTGAGCTTATCACCGGCAACAAAATCGCATTTAGAAAGCATATCATTAATCATTCCCTGCAGTCCCATTGACCGTCCGTCATCCGGATGATAAATCCGTGCAATGCCATAAGAATGCAGCTCTTTTATTTCTTCAGGCAAAATAGTGCCGCCACCGCCACCGAAAATTTTTATGTGACTGCATCCGCGTTCTTTCAGCAAATCGTACATGTATTTAAAATATTCCATGTGGCCGCCCTGGTACGATGTCATTGCAATTGCATTGGCATCTTCCTGGATGGCGCACTCCACAACTTCCTGCGCACTCCGGTCATGACCCAGGTGAATTACTTCAGCCCCGCTTGCCTGGATAATCCTGCGCATAATGTTAATGGCAGCATCGTGCCCGTCAAAAAGCGAAGCGGCTGTAACTATGCGGATTTTATTTTTTGGCTTATAGGGCGCTACGATTTCCATTTTCAGAAATGATCATTTCTCTTTTGCAAAGATAATTATTAGCAGGCTGATCGGGGCTTTACCCAGTTGCAGCAGGGAGAAAAGGGTAATATAAGACAACATTACGGGTGTAAATGACTCAGGAAAATAATTCTTTGCATTTTTGTTTGAAAATTATCCTGTGAGAAAATCTTATTTCTTAATGCACCTTGCCATCCTGTTGTGGGGATTTACGGGAATCTTCGGGAAAGCAATCAGCATGAACGAAGGAATGATTGTGTGGTATCGCATGTTGATAAGCGCTGCCGGGATGCTGGGCATTATTTACTGGAATAAAAAATCCATAAACTTCTCCGCAAAAAATATTTTAAAAATTTCTTCGGTTGGAATTATTGTCTGCCTGCACTGGATAGCGTTTTACGGAGCCATTAAAATTTCAAACGTTTCCATTACACTCAGCTGCTTTTCATCGGTTGCGTTGTTTACCGCCATCATCGAGCCTCTGTCGGAAAAAAAGAAACCGCTCGGTTCTGAACTGCTTCTCGGTATAGGGGTGATGGTTGGAATCTATGTAATATTTCAATCGCAGCAAATTTATTTTTGGGGAATAATCATTGCGTTAATAAGTGCATTGTTCGGCTCGGTTTTTACCGTGATGAATAAAAAACTAATGACAACTTATGAAGCCGAACCGGTTACTTTTTATGAGCTGACAGGTGGATTTGTTTTCTTATCCTGTTTGCTACCGTTTTATCTTACAGCAACAAACCAGCATTTTATTTTTCCCGGATTAACGGATAGTGTGTATTTAATTTTACTAAGCCTCGTTTGCACATCGTTCGCCTTTACTATTTCCTTAAAGGCGCTTAAAAAAGTAAACGCATTTACCATGAACCTTTCGGTAAACCTCGAGCCGGTTTACAGCATTATCCTTGCCATTATTATTTTCAATGAAGATGAATATTTAAATACGGGGTTTTTTGTCGGAACGTTAATTATTATTTCGGCAGTGATTGTCCATTCATGGTATGCTTTCAATAAATCAAAACAAATGATAAAAAAAAGACGGGGTTAGGATCCCGTCTTTTTTAGAAGAAAATGTATTTTAAAAAGTTCAGTTTGCTTTAACCAAACGGCTAACTTGTCTTAACGATTCCCCCTGCGTAAATTCAACAAAATAAATTCCTGCATTTAATTCATCACCAAATTCAAATTGACTAAGTGACGATTCAAACTTATAGGAATTTATTTCTCTTCCCGATAAGTCAAATACTTTTACGTTAACCGGGTTTTCATCCAGCGTAAACACATCAGCAGTAAAACTGGAGTTAGAGGGATTTGGATACACATTAAAGTTAATGCCATCTCTCACTACAAATCTTTCACCATCTTCGACATCAACAAATACTCTTGAACTAGCATTTGGAGGTGTAACCAATCCTGTAATTCCAATCTGGCATGGATCACCATAGCAATACGGAACATTATCAACAATGCCGCGTGTTCTTACATTGTAGAATTTACCTACTTGTAAAGAAGGAATAACATTGCTGAATTTTAACCAGCGCGTGTTAGAAATAACTGTCCATAGAGTACCCGGATTAGTGGTTTCTTCAAATTCAAATTCATATTTTGGTTTAATACCATTATAAGCGAGCACAATTCCCGTTTTTATACTATCAGACAATGACATATTAAAATTGGGACAAAACGGAGGCATCAATTCAGGTTCACGAATAGACCGAATGACAACTGGAACAGAAGTAAACGAACAAGTGGAGTTGATAACTAATGTTAAGTAAACAGATACGGTGTCCAAGGTGGGTCCGCCCGAACCGTCTAATGTAACGGTAATGGATTGCGTAGTTTCACCTGTTGACCATAAATAGTTCGGAAACCCCGGATCGGCAGTTAATGTAACACTTCCGGGTTTGCAAAATGTTAAAGGTCCGTTCCATGTGAATTTCGGATCGGTTGATAAGGAAAATACTTCAACATGTTGGGTAGCTGAACTTGAACATCCGCTTAGCAGCTGGGATATTGTTACAGTATAATCTCCAGTTGTACTTACTGTAATAGTTTGCGAAGTTGCGCCAGTGCTCCATAAATAAGAGCTGAAAAAGTTACCCCCATTAGCAGTTAAATCAACAGTTTGTCCATCACATAAATTTACATCTCCGTTTGCTGTGATAGAGACATTGGGTGCCGGTAGAAACAAAAACAAACGCCACGGACTGTTTACCGATTGCAGTACTCCTCCAGCATTGAATCCGGTAACAGTTACCCTGATTAATGTGTTAGCATTAATGGTAACCGTAGATGTTGTAGCACCATTAGTCCATAAATAAGCGTAAGGTGCCGTTAGCCCGGTAATATTAACTGTAAGAGTAAGGGGTGTTCCCTGGCAATTAATAGTAGGGCCTACTATTGCTGCCGATTGACTGAATGCAGCACCGGACAGCAACATAAATACTAAAGAATTTAGTATTCGTGATTTGATTAATTTTGTAATGT
>JBIOHJ010000077.1:0-15918 GCA_044448905.1 Bacteroidia bacterium
ATTCAAACGTTTCCCTTACCGCGATGAAGGCTTCCTTACCGAAATGCGTTCTAAAATTGTAAGCCGCGAAAATTTAAAATTGCTTGCCATGAAAATCGGCATTGATAAGCTGGTGCAGAAAGATGCCGGCTACGGAACATTCCGCTCCGTGTATGGCGATGCCTTCGAAGCATTTATTGGGGCCATTTATCTCGATAAAGGATATAACAGCGCGAAAAAATTTATCCTCGAAAAAATCATCAGCCTGCATGTTGATTTAAACCACCTCGAGGCAACCGAAAGTAATTTTAAAAGTAAAATTCTCAACTGGGCGCAAAAAGGAAAGCACAATGCCGTTTTCGAGACCATCGAGGAAAACGCCCACACCCGCTTAATTAAAGTACGGCTTATTATTGATGATAAAGAAATAAGCACCGGGCAGGATTTTTCTAAAAAGAAAGCCGAGCAGATTGCCGCGGAGGTTGCATGTAAGCAGCTTGAAATTTAAAATCTTTTTATTCCCCTCTGTGTGAATGCCCTGTGCATAAGAGAGAGGGGTTAGGGCCTGTCCCGATTTCTCGGGAGGTGTGTTTCCTCCCCGCATTTCTCACTCAAACACAATCTTCCCGTTATAACTCTTCTTCCCGTTACTCAGCGTAACATTATAAACTCCTTTTGCTTCGGCTTCTAAATTGAGTTTTATTTTACCACCACTCATCTCCAAAGTTTTTTGCTGGATGAGCCTGCCTGTGTTATCGTATATGCTTAGGGTTAATTTTTTCTCATGTAAAAAATCATCGGGTACTGTTATATTGCATTTACCCGCATTGGGGTTGGCGTAAATTAAAAGAGTATTATTTTCTGCAAACTTTCCTTCACCTACTCCTATTATGGCATCTATTTTAGCAATGAAAATATCTTTTTGCCAAACACTGGTTATTGTATAAGTATCAAAAGTTGCTGCATTTCTGAATTGACCGGCAACATAACAAGTACTGTTAGGTTCCTGAACCACGGAATATCCACCTCCAGGAGATGGACCATCTACATCAACCTGTGTGTTTCTTATTCCCTGACAATCGCCATTTGCATTATAACGTGCTAAAAATATATCTACATTACCAGATGCAATAGTGTTTACAGTGTAAGCATCCATTGTAATTGTATCTTTAAATCTGCCAGTCATATAACAACTTCCATCGCCATTATTCACAGATAAATCCTGAACGCGACAATCATTTGAACTTAACGTTTCTTTTGCCCAAATCACATTACCATTATTGTCATATTTTATTAAAGCTGTTTCAGAGCCTGCCCCTGTTGGTAAAAATATTGTACTTCCAAATGTAGAAGTATCTGTGCCAGAAATATTACATGCTACATATATATTCCCTGAGTTATCATATTTTGAAAATGTTTCCAAATAAACTGTACCTCCACCATCCAACTTAGCCCATGTTAAATTTCCATTGGAATCAAATTTTGCAAGCAACAAATCGCAGCAAGGGTTATTAGAATATAAAGTATCAGTATCAATTATAATGGTATCATTGGTAACCCCTCCGGAAACAATGACTTCATTATTATAACAGGAAATACTGGTTATTCCGGTTTCACTTAGTATTTTTTTTCCCCATTGACAGTTGCCACTGCTATTATACTTGGCTAAGTAATATCCTTTTGGTACAGCATAGCTGTCGAAATAAGCCGTATCGGTAACATAGCCTATTGCATACAAATTCCCATTATTATCGGAAGCAACTCTATAAATGGCATCCGTACCTGTTCCCCCCGCTTTTTTTGCCCACTGGCAATTGCCGCTTAAATCGTACAACGCTAAATAAATATCGTATGCGCCACCCGAAGCTAAACCTGTGGTTCCCAAAGTTATGCTGTCATCAAAAGCTCCATAAAGAAAAAATCCGTTATTTGTTGAACTAAAAACAGGCGCCCCTATGCCTTCAATGCCATTACCATAAATTTGTTGTACCCATTGAAAGCCACCGCTGCTGTTGAGCTTGGCAAAAACTATATCAGTGCCTCCATTTGTCGGAAAAGTATCATTGCCAAAAATGCCGTTAAATGGATAAAAAATTCCGGCAAGATAAAGATTGGAATTATTGTCAATGGCAAGCCTGCCGAAATCGTCACCGTTGCTTTTGCCGCAGCTTATTGCCCACTGCCAATTTTGAGATTCGGCCTTATTGATAAATAAAGCAGCAATTATTACGAAGATATATTTTTTCATGGTGATGCTAATTTAGTATTATTTTTTTATTAATTGTCTCACTGTTGTTTTTTATTTCAAAATAATAAATGCCTTTTGACAAATCAGATAGATTTAAATGCTCAATGATTGAATGAATATCTTTATTAAGCACATGGCGTCCTGTTACATCCGTAATAGACAGTTCTCCGTTAAAGCTGTCAGTTCCCTTTATTTTCAAAGTGCAGTAGCCGTTGTTCGGGTTAGGAACTATTTCAACCTCTATTAATTCATCCTTCTGCTTAAAGGCAAGTTCAATCCATTTTTCGCCTGACGGTTCATTAACTGAAGAAATTACGTTTTGAGAAGATGCGCGATAGCCGGTGTAATCAATGCACTCGGGAAAAACGGTTGACGGGTAAATATGCACCTCGCTTCCATGCTGCGCATGGAATTCGGAATTTATATGTATCTCTTTACGCGCAGTGAAATCGGATGTTGCACCTGTTGTACCATTACCTTCAACTATTACATTACTTCCTGCAAGCGAATTTACTGTAAGCGTATTCCATCCTTTGAAATTTACAGGTGCGGGTGTATTTAACGGCACAGTGACATTATTAACAGTTTCATCATACCCGAAATAATTTCTGTTTATATCTGCATTCAGATATACATTTTGCTGTTCTAAATCAATATTGGGAGGACATACCGCATTTGGAGTTGAGCACCAGTTTGCACAATATACCTGCGAACTGGGTGCTGAAATCCGAATGGCTTCAAACCATCCGTCATTTGGAGCAACAAGTGGAACATAATCATAAGGAATAATTGTAAAATCACCCGATGCATCGGTAAAAGTAGTGTGATAATAAAACTGAGGTTCTGTGGCTCCTGTTATTATATCAACAATCTTATCATAAGTATAACACCAACTGGCAACAACCGCATCTTTTATCGGATTTCCATACTGGTCTTGCACATGCCCGGTAACAGTAAATTGCTGAGTGGTGCTGTTTGCCGCATGGTTAAGCGGGTCAAAATAATTTGCAGGCTGAGTGCAATTACTGGGTACAGGCGTTGGATATAAATAACCAGAGAAAAAGCTATCTACAGGTTTATTCATGGTAGAGCAAGGCTGAATATAAGGGCAAGTAGCAATATCTTTTTCAAGTAATCCATAAAAATCACCTCCGTATCCGGGTGTACCAGCAAGATGATCAAAATTATCCTGGTAATTCCACCAGCTATACCCGCTGCCATTGCAATCTCTGACACGGTTAAGAGAAAAATCAGCGTAACTCTGCTGCTCTGATAAAGTGCCATCCAAGCCATCAGCATAGGATTTTCCGCTGCTGGCACTAAATCCGTTTTCACCAATTATCCAAGGCATTGGCAGGTTATTATTGAGCCAATATAATGTGCCTTCAACTCTTGCCTCATAATCAGCGGTTGTTGATTGCGTAGCGTTAAATGTTCCCGGAGGGTATTCATACTGAAAGACCCGCGTTGCAGGATAAAAATGCGGGGATAAAAAATCCACCTTCAAAACAGCAGGGTCAAATTCCATTACATCATCCCAGCAATTGCCTATGGTGGCAAGGTGATGTGTATCATGTGTAGTTACTGCCACGTACCATCCTTCAGAAAAAGCGCATACCTCTTCTTTAGAGTGGTCACCGTAAAGAGCAAAGCACGGCTCATTATAAAAATCGTAAGCCATAAAGTTGGGATAGGATTGCAACTGGTTTCCCATCTCTGTGAGAAATTGAGTGTACAAAGGCTGAATTACTGCTCCCCAATCATAGGTTATATTCCCCACTTTGTTAGAAAATCCAGTTTGAATAATAACGTAAAACGGTTGGACTGTAACTTGTGATGCTATAGTCAAAATTTTTTGATACATGCCAAAAAATGTTTGAGAATTTAGGTCGGTGAAGGAAGGATCCTGCATTGGAACATTAGTATTTATCCAATTTGTGGGGGTCGTATATGGATCAGTTGCTATAAAACATAATTTTCCTGTTACCGCATCATATATTGGATTTAAGCTATTAACCCGAATACTATTAAAGCCCATTGATCGGATATAATTGAATTCATTTAAAATTTGTGTGTCACAGTCGGGCAAATTTCCACTGCACTCAAAGTCATTATTGGCGCCATTTGAATGATGGGTTGATAAATGATATGTCATTGCAACAGGGTCATAAATAATTCCCGCACCCCAATTTACAATCGTAGGATAAAATGGCTGTCCATTTCCATTATAAAATTGTTTGCCTTCTATAATAACATACCCTGTTCCTTGTCCATTACTTTGTACAGATAAAAGAAGCAAAAAAACACAAGAGAAAATATTTTTAAATTGCAGTTTCATATTCATCTGCTTTTACTTATTAGAAATTTGTCTTCTCAATTCATCCACCTGCTTTTGCAAATCAATAATGTAAAGCGTCTGCTCTTCAATTTTCTTTAGCATCTTAACCTGCATGTCCCCAACTTCAAACCCTTCATTCTTTTCAATTTCTTTTGCCGAGGGAAAATCGGGTAAATGTTTATTCTGTTTTATAAATTGTTCCAACTCATAAATGCTCATGGGTTGGTAATCTCCGGCAAAAACATAATCAGGAAATGAAGAAGCTGCTGTTACTTTTACATCACGAGTAACAATTCCACCTTCAACATAAAGTTTATAAGTTGATGAAGTACATGAAGTACATGGCAAATTGGTGAAGCCAATAAAAGTTCTTCCTGCGGCATCAATAAAAAACCTGGTTCTACCATAAGTATCTGCTGTATGATCCCAAATGAAAAAATTCTGTGTTCCGTCACTATATTGGTCATTTCCTATTGCCCATTTTTCAGTTCCATTTCTTTCAAACCGTATTTCACTTTTGGAAACAGTTGAGCTAAGCCTGTTCAACGACATTCCCCCGTTAGTATTATTGTGCGCCACGGTAAATTTCTGGTCGCCTGCCTGGTCGGTTCCAATTAAAACCTTTCCCGCAGATGTTACCCTCATTCTTTCCAGGTTGTTAGTTCTTAATGCAAGAGCAACGGCACTTGTTGTTCCGAGGAAATTAGTGTTGGCTGTTCCCCCTGGCAGGCTATTTCCGCCAAGCAGCCACGATAAAGCATTAGTAATTGGAACCGCAAGGGTTGTATCATTTGGGTTAACTCTCAACAATTGTCCCGATGAATCAACTAAAAGCGTACTATAGCTTAGGGTATCCGCAAGTTTGTTAATAAGAATTTTTCCATTTGCTTTTATGCGCATCCGTTCTGTTGCGTTACTGCGCAACGAGACATCCGTGCTATCGCTTGTTCCCAAATAATTACCCGAAGGATTAGTTGCCGCATTTCCTCCCATCTGCCAGTCATCACGATCAGGCTTTGTAAGTACGATTCCTTCCGATTTCACTTCACATTCCAAATCATCCGTAACGAGAAGATCGTAAACTCCGGCATCCAGTGATGAAATATCAGCTGTGGTTTCTTCAGTGTTCCATTTATAAATATATGGGCTTACTCCTCCACTAACTGCCGTGGTTATACTCCCGTTCTGCCATGAGTAACTGCTAAGGTTATAATGTTTACCATCTACAACATAGTCTGAAAGCGTAAACTCAAATTCTATTTTAGGCGGCTCGGTTAAATTTATTTCATCCGTTGAAAACTCACCTGAAGAATCGGTAACAATCACCGAATAGTACCCGGCAGGCAGCCCGCTTAAATCTTCTGTGGAATCTTCCGTGCTCCACCTTATTTCGTAAGGCGGGGCGCTGCCTGTTATAGCCAGGTCAATAGTTCCATTATAATCTCCATTGCATCGAAAGTTGTAATCGCCAAACTGCGAAGGAGTCAGTTGCAACGTAGGCGGGCTTTGTGCGAATAATACTCCTGTTGCTGATAAAGCAACTAATAAGAAGGTAATTTTTTTCATAAGTAGTTGATTTGAAATTTATTTTTAACAGATAAAAAAATGATCAGAATGATTAACAGAAAAATGATCAGATTGGATATTTGAAAACTCGTGGTCAGCAAAGGATAGCATTAAAAAATCAATAACCTAATTAAAAGTGAGTTATTTGTCAAAACCCCTTAAAGCTTTCACTTTTAAAGGTAAAAGCGTGATTAAACTGATACTTAAGTATCACCTCAATGGCGTATATGCTATGAGTTAGTTAATTCTTTGTCTCGCTACAGTCTGCCATCATTTTACACCTAAACATGAAAAAATCATTCAACGTAGTTAACTTTAATTTTCGGAAACAAAAAACCCCGTCCGTCAACTACGGTCAGGGCTTTTTAAGTCTCCCTTCGCGGGATTTAGGGGGCTGGTGGTAGTTCAATATCCTCCCTCACTGTAACTCCCGCTGGGATAGTTACTTCTTCTTCCTTCAATATCTCATCACCCTTTTTTAGTATAAGCGTATCGTTACCGCTTGCCAGTTGGCTTCCAAAATCAAATGCGCCTTCCGCATCTGTAATCACGCTCAGGTTGCGGTCATCCAGTTCAACAAGTATTCCTGCCTGCGGTTCCCCGTCTTTGGTAACGGTTCCTTTCAATCCTGCCGGTCCGGTTGGTCTTATTAGTTCGCTCATCTTTTCAAACGAAAACTGTTCTTTCATATTCTCATCCTCGCTGAAAATATGTTGTCCGTCCAAACAAACCTCTATCACCTGCGCGTATGCCTCATTGTTAGCTTCGATTTTCCTGTCGGTTCCTGTGCGCGCGTCAATTTCAGCCTGCGTAAATGCAATATACTTCGCGTTAAACGCATCCATGGCTGCGTTAAAATCAGCCTCGTAAGTTGCGGGCATGGCAGTCAGTTGTGCTGCATGTGCTGCAATGTAATTGCTGCCTGCAAGCATCATCGCTTTCGTCTTATCCCAGTTTTCGTTGCTCGCCTGCTCATAATCTTCCCATCCGGCTGCTGTCCAGTTCATCTCCCAAAACTCTTCGATAAAGGCTTTGGTAATGTAACGCTTCAGCCCCTGCCAGAAAGTGCGGCAATCTTTGGCAAGAACTGTAAGTTCCTGCTTTTTTGTTTTGTGATCCAGTGCGCGTGCCTGATCGCCTGGCATGTTTTCTGCTGCGTCTATGGCAGCAATAATTGCGTCAACAAATAGAAGTGTGTACAGCGCGCTGAATGCTGTAAACCTTGCTAATTGATTTTTACAGTTCTGCAGAATTATTCTGCTTGTTTGATAAAGCACTGATTGTGCTGCATTGTAATTTGGTTTTTTCATGATAATTTGTTTTTTATTTCATCCCTGTTACGATGAAAGTTTTTCCGGGTTTCAAATTTTTTTAAAAACATTTCAAATATTTTTGCTCTCAACTTTCCCCACTCCTTATATATGCAGGGTGTTATAAGTAACATCCGGCACACAGGGTTTGCACTCCCCAAACCCAACAACCATAGGTATTTCAAACATTACAATAATCTTAAATCCCAAACCTTTTTCTCCGCGCCCCCGCGCCTCTGCGTTTAATTTTAAATTATTTACCGCCATCCATACCCGCAAACCCCCTGTAAGAAAATCTCGGTTCCTTTTATTTTTTTCTAAAATGTCTCGAAAATCCTTTTAATCTTACAGAAAAAATCACAGCCTGATAAAAATTATTGAAAAATAGTTTTTTACACCTATTCACCTCAACTAACTCTTTATATTACCCGTATATTCTCACCAATTAAATCAACCTTGTACTTGATACTTGATACTTGCTTCTTGATACCTTTCTGTCAAAATGTTGGGGTATTCGGTTTCGGGGCAGGGGTATTTCATTTCTAAGCAGGGGTATTCTCCATCTTTCTGCCAATATTTCATTTCTCTAAACGGGTATTAAATTCCGAGCGGCAGGAATTTTATTGCCGACACCCGGTATTTAGTTACCACCTTGCAATAATTTATTTCGGTAGTGGGGTATTTAACGCCCGGCAAACCGTTTGTTATTTGCTCAGGTTCTTATAAAAATCCATTTGCTTATTTTTACAAAAAAATTCACCGAAATGGCACTCGAACTCACAGCAAAATTATTACAGGTACATCCCGAGCAAACCGGCACAGGAAAAAACGGAACCTGGGTTAAGCAGGAATTTATTGTCGAAACCATAAACGAACAATACCCGCGCAAAATTTGTTTCAGCGCATGGGGCGAACGCACACAAATTCTTAAAACATTAAACCCCGGGGCGCAGCTCAATATTTCTTTTAGTCTCGAGTCGCGCGAGTATAACAGTCGCTGGTACACCGAAGCGCGTGCCTGGAAAATTGATGCATCATCTGCCGGCAGCCAGCCTTCACCCGGTAACGAATCTGCAAATACCCAATCATCAGCCGCCCCGTTAATCGACCAGGTTTCCGGTTCAGGTATCGATTCAAAAGACGATTTGCCTTTTTAAGAACTTCTTATTAACCCTTTTAATCGGTTTTTATCCGCAGTATCTGTGTCATCCGTGTTCTAAAAATGTAAAATCATCCAATGAACAAGGTTCTCCTGAGGCTTCTCTTGGTCATTCAATTTTCAATTTTCAATTTTCAATTTTCGTTTGCCGATGAGGGCATGTGGCTTCCTTTTTTATTAAAGCAGCTTAACGAAGATGCTATGATAAAAAAAGGATTAAAAATTCCGGTCGAAAAAATTTACAGCGTTAATCAATCCAGCCTTAAAGATGCCGTTGTCCTGTTTGGTGGCGGCTGCACAGGCGAAATCATTTCCGATAAAGGATTGCTGCTTACTAATCATCATTGCGGGTTCAGTACGGTGCAGTCATTAAGCACGGTTGATAAAGATTACATTACTAACGGCTATTGGGCTATGCAAAGCGGTGATGAGCTGCCCTGCCCCGGCTTAACCGTAACATTCATCATTCGTATTGACGATGTTTCGGATGAAATAAATAAGCAGTTAAATGCCTCGATGAAAGAATCCGAACGTGAAGCAAAAATAAAAGAAGTTTCCGCCCCACTCGAAAAAAAAGCAATCGAAGGAACGCATTATGAAGCAAAAGTTCGCCCTTTTTTTAGCGGTAATAATTTTTATCTTTTCGTTACCGAAACGTTTAAAGACATCAGGCTTGTCGGAATCCCTCCCAATGCAATTGGAAATTTTGGTGGCGATACCGATAACTGGATGTGGCCCCGTCACACCGGTGATTTTTCATTATTCCGCATATATGCAGGCAGTGATAATAAGCCTGCAGCGTATTCAAAAGAAAATATTCCGTTTAAGCCGCGTTACCATTTTACCATTTCGCTGAAGGGTGTTCAGCAAAATGATTTCACCATGGTTTACGGTTTTCCCGGCCGCACGCAGGAATATCTTTCATCACATGCCATCGACATGATTGAAAGAGTTTCCGACCCTGCCCGCGTTAAAATCCGTGATGCCAGGCTTAAGATTATGGAAGACGGTATGAAAATTTCCGATACGGTTCGTTTGAAATATTCCGCCAAGCAGAAAGGATTGAGCAATGCATATAAAAAATGGAAAGGCGAATTACGCGGGCTTAAGCGGTTGCAAACAGTTGAAAAGAAAAAACAATTCGAAGAAAATTTTTCACAATGGGCAGTACAAAATAAAAAACCTCAGCACCTCACATTGCTCAGTGATCTTGAAAAAACATATGCCGCGTTTTCGAAATATAGCCAGGTAAACGATTATTTTAACGAAGCGGTAATGGGAATTGAATTGCTCAGCCTCGCTTCCGGTTATCAGAAGCTGGTTGAAATTTGCCATAAAGAACCTGTTGATAATACGGTTCTACTGAGCGAAATTGAGAAGCTGAAAAAAGGCAATGCCGGATTTTTCAAAAATTATGATGCGCGTGTTGACCAAAAAGTATTTGCTGCCTTGTTGAATTTGTATCATGATGATGTTGAGGCGTCATTTCATCCCCCGGTTTTTGAAACAATAAAAAACAAATACAACAATAATTTCGAAAAATATGCCGGTGATGTATTCGCAAAATCAATATTTGCATCACAAAGCAGGCTGGATGAGGTGTTAAGCAGCAACTCTGAAAAACGAATAAAAAAAATCGCAAAAGACCCTGCATTTATCCTTATGAAAAGCTTTATTGACAATCAGAAAGAAAAAGTTGCCGGTAAATTTTCAGAGCTGAACGATAAAATAAATATGCTCAACCGGTTGTACTTGGCAGCTCAAATGGAAATGCAAACCGACAAGAAATTTTATCCCGATGCTAATCTCACCTTGCGCGTTGCCTACGGGCAGGTAATGAGCTATGCCCCCCGCGATGCTGTAAAATATAATTTCAGCACCACCCTCGAAGGAGTGATTGAAAAAGAAAATGCAGGGGATGAGGAATTTATTGTTCCTCCTAAGTTAAAACAGCTGTACGAACAAAAAGATTACGGGCAATATGGAAAAAACAATACCATGCCGCTTGCGTTTATTGCATCCAATCATACTACGGGTGGAAACTCGGGAAGCCCGGTTATTAATGCCTATGGCGAATTAATCGGAACCAATTACGACCGCGTTTGGGAAGGTACCATGAGCGATTTGCAGTTCGATCCCGACCAATGCCGCAACATCACCCTCGATATCCGCTACACGCTTTTTATAATCGAAAAATTTGCCGGCTGCAAACGATTAATTGATGAAATGAATTTTACTAAATAACCTTTATTTTATTTCCTTTAACAAAACCACGTAGGTGGGAAAATGATCGCTGTAACCACCAATGTATTTATTAAAATCATAGGTGCGTAACGGGTATCCTTTAAAGCGCCCGGTTTTTTGAACCATCCAGGGCTTGCTGAAAATATCAGCTTCTTTGAAAAAATATCCTGTTTTGTTTTTTGAAATGAATGCCGGTGTCAGTAATATCTGGTCAAATAAATTCCAGGCATCGTTATAAGCAAGCGTTCCGATTCCTTTCATATAATAATCCATCCACGGATTATACAACGAACCCTTTTTAACTTTTTCTTTTTCACCTTTTGCCTTAAGAACAATAGCCACACTCGGGCTTACCGGGTCGTCATTCAAATCGCCCATCACCAGGATTTTTGCATCAGCATTTAGTTTGGTTATCGAATCAATCTTATGCTTGCAAACTCTGGCGGCTTTTTCACGGTAAGGTGCGCTGGCCTCTTCACCGCCTCTGCGTGAAGGCCAATGCCCTACTAAAATGTGAATTTGCTCACCATCATACATCCCGGTCACATATAAAATATCGCGCGTATACCGGGGCGAACCGTCTTCGTTTTTAATATCTATAAAAAGCGGTTCGCTGAATATGGGTTTAAAATATTTTGGATTATATAACAAACCCACATCAATACCTCTTTCATCGGGCGAGTCGTAATGGACAATTTCATAATGACGTGCCGCAAGCTTGGGTTGATGAGTCAAATCTGTAAGTACCGATTTATTTTCCACTTCGGCACATCCCATTATGCTTAATCCGTCAGGCGAAGCATCGGTTCCAATCAATGAAATGACATCCGCTAATTTTGAAAGCTTATCCAGGTAAACTTTTCCGGTGTATAAATTGGCGCCATCGGGCAAAAACTCCGCATCGTTGTTAGGCCCATCAATGGTATCAAATAAATTTTCGAGATTATAAAATCCAATCAAACCGATTTTATATTTTTTTTCCTGGCTGAAACAGGGATTGTTTTGAAAGATGAAAATTAATAATAGAAAGGTAAAGAAATAAATTTTAGTTTTCATTGATCGGGATTCCTGTTTGGTTTGCCAGCCCGCAAAAGTAGTTTCTAATTTTATAACGATAATTAATTGCCCGCTTTTTTCCGATTGCTTATATTTGAAGCAAAGACGCTATACAATGCGTCTCAGTAAATCCAACATGCGACCGCTGTTATTTTTTTACCTTCTTGTAGTTTATGTTACACTGCAGTTTTGCTGGTGGGCATACCTGCTGGTGGAGCTGAATACCGAAGTGTATCAATACAAAATGGAAATTGTAGAATTAAAGCATACCGATCCGCTAAAACGTAATGCTGACCAGGAAGCTTTTGAAAAAAATCTTCACAAGCGCTGGGTAATGGTTACCGGAGAAGGAATCGTTTTTATCGCACTACTTATCGTAGGAATCAATCAAACGCGCAGATCGTTCCGCAAAGAATTTATGCTGACACGACAGCAGAAAAATTTTCTACTTTCGATAACGCACGAATTTAAATCGCCATTGGCTGCAATTAAATTGAGCTTGCAAACACTTCATAAGCACCATTTAGATGAGGAAAAACAACAGGCGCTTATCAGGAGATCGCTCAACGAGACTGACCGTATTCAAAATCTTATTGAAAACGCACTGACAGCTGCGCAAATCGAAAGCCAGAACATTGAGCTGCAAAACGAAGAATTTAACCTGAGCGCCTTGATAACGGGAATTGTGAATGATAAAACCCTTCATGTACAATCATCACATCAACTAACAACTGTTATTCCCGAAAATGTGTACATGAAAGGTGATGCACTGGCAATAAATTCAGTTATACTTAACCTGCTGGAAAATGCCGAAAAATATTCACCCGAAAATTCAATCATCCAGGTTGAATTGGCTGAAAGGGAAAAATATATTGTGCTGCGGGTTAAAGATAATGGCACAGGAATTCCGGAAGAAGAAAAAGAACACATATTTGATAAGTTTTACCGCATAGGGAATGAGGACACGCGCAAATCGAAAGGAACCGGTTTGGGACTATATATTGTAAAAAATATAGTGGCGCTGCAAAAAGGAAAAGTATTTGTAAAGGACAATCATCCGCAGGGAACTATTTTTGAAATTATTTTTCAGAAGTAATAATTCAGGCTATTCTACTTCGCTATTGATTATTTTTGCCCATGCACAATAAAAAAATTGTCCTCATCATTATGGACGGATGGGGTGAAGCGCCAGTATCAAAAGCCAATGCCATCAGCCAGGCGAAAACTCCTTTCATAAGTTCATTGTATAAAAATTACCCGCATTCGAATTTACTTACTTCGGGCAAAAACGTGGGTTTGCCCGAAGGGCAGATGGGAAATTCGGAAGTGGGCCATCTGAACATTGGCGCGGGCAGAATAGTTTACCAGGAACTTGCGTTAGCCCACAAAGCGATTCGTGAAAAAACTATTGATAATAATAAAACATTGCTGGATGCTTTTGCCTATACGAAAAATAAAAACTGCAAATTACATTTCATCGGGCTGGTTTCGGATGGTGGTGTGCATTCACACATTAATCATCTTATTCATTTGTGCAAGCTGGCTGATATGAACGGAGTAAAAAAAGTTTTTATTCATGCTTTTACCGATGGCAGGGATACTGATCCGAAAAGCGGATTAAATTTTATAAAGCATTTGCAGGATGAAATAAAAAACACTTCTGCTCAAATTGCATCTGTGATCGGACGTTATTATGCCATGGATCGCGATAAAAGATGGGAGCGTATTAAACTCGCTTATGATTTGTTGGTTCATGGAAGAGGAAAATTTTCTTATGATATTATAGAAGGGATAAAAGAATCGTATGGTGAAAATGTAACCGATGAGTTTATCAAGCCTATTGTTAGGCTTGATCAGAATGGTATTCCGGTTGCGGTTATTGAAGAAGACGATGCGGTCATTTGTTTTAATTTCCGCACTGACCGCTGCCGCGAAATCACCACCGTATTAACGCAAAAAGACATGCCCGATAACGGGATGAAAAAATTAAATCTTCATTACGTTACGTTAACGCGATATGACGATACGTATAAAAATGTAAACGTAGTTTTCGAAAAAGAAAACCTGCGCATGACATTGGGTGAAGTAATATCAAAAGCCGGGAAGAAACAATTGCGTATTTCTGAAACTGAAAAATATCCGCACGTAACTTTTTTCTTTTCAGGAGGAAGGGAGGATGTGTTTGAAGGCGAAAAAAGAATTATGATTCCTTCACCCAAAGTTGCAACGTATGATCTGCAACCTTCCATGAGTGCGTATGAAGTGAAAGATGCTTTGGTCAATGAATTAAAAAAAGAAGAGATTGATTTTGTATGCCTCAACTTTGCTAACCCCGATATGGTTGGGCATACCGGTGTTTTCAAAGCTGTTGTTGAGGCTGTTGAAACTGTTGACCAGTGTGTAAATGAAATTGTCGAAACGGGTTTGCAGCATGGCTACTCATTTCTCATCACAGCCGATCATGGTAATGCCGATATGGTGATAAATCCTGATGGAAGCCCCAACACTGCTCACACTACCAATCCTGTTCCGTTATTTTTTGTGGATAAAAACATTGATGGACAAAAATTAGCAAATGGCATTCTTGCTGACCTTGCTCCTACAATTCTTGCATTAATGCAAATAAAAAAGCCGGTAGAAATGACAGGCAAAACTTTGTTAAAATCTTCATGAAAGATTATTTTTAACTAATTACTGATAAACTAATTTTGAAAATGAAACGTTTATCGGTATAATTCGTTACTTTTAAATATTAACGGTTGGCTTAATGATTTTAATACGAAATAAAAACATAACCAGGTTATTAATTTCCTTACTTATTTTTTTGAAGCTGAATTCTTATTCTGTTGCGCAAGGCCGCATTGGATTTCTTGCTGGCGGAGGCGTAATGATGTACAGCGGTGATCTCCGGCTGGAGATTTCAGATATTAACACTATTTTTAAAATAATCAGGCCATTTGCAAGAGCCGGCATTAACTACCGGATCACAGATCGTCTCGAAACTTCTGCCATATTTTTATATGGGAGTGTAACCGGGGCCGATTCGTTATCAAATGAAAAAGAAAAACGAATCCGCAACCAAAGTTTTAAATCAGAAATTGAAGAATTTTCTGTTTTGTTTGAATACAAGTTATTTGCCACCGCAAATATGAGAAAATTCAACCCGTATGTATTTGGCGGATTCGGAATGTTTCATTTTAATCCAAAAGCAGAATTAAATGGAACCTGGTATGAACTGCAACCTTTAGGAACTGAAGGGCAATATATTTCGGAAAGCAATTATGTCAAACCGTACAAACTGATTGAGAAGGTTGGAATAGCCGGAGCTGGAATATCCATTCAATTAAATTATAACTGGCGACTCCGGTTGGATTATGCTGCTCATTTCACGTTTACCGATTTCCTTGATGATGTCAGCACTGTTTATCCTGATTCAGCTCAATTAAGCAGAACACCCAACGGTGCATTAGCCGTTGCTTTTTCAAACAGGAGATTAGAGAGCACGTATCCGAAAACCAATCGTTCTCGGGGTAGTCCTGAACATAAGGATGTTTACTCACATGTGGGCATTACGCTTATTTACAATCCGGGTGTTTATTACAGCAGCACAGGTTACGGAAACTCAGGTTATAAGGGTAAGTTTTTTAAGCGGCTTAAGAAAAAGAAAAAATGCCCATCCTGAACTACATGCTTTGTTCATGTGAGTTAAAGTAATTTGCGACCATCAGAAAATATTTTATATGAAAAAAACAATCCTCCAATTCGTAACATTTATTTTCAGTACTTCCTTTTTATATGCGCAGCACGCTGCTCCAACATCCGATGATGAATATACCTACGGATCGGTGGGATATAAAATTCAGCTGCAAACAAAAATTCCAATGAAAAGCGGGTATCACATAATGGATTTCGGTAAATATGAAGAACCGGACCGTGTGCTTGCATTTAAAGGGCTTTTCAGGAATGAAGAAACCGAACCCTGCGCTGTGATTATGATTTATACGAAAAAGAACGGGCC
>JBIOHJ010000078.1:0-15900 GCA_044448905.1 Bacteroidia bacterium
CTTTTGGGATACCCCGGGAATATGGAAATTAAGCTGATGAATTCTTTCAGGGATTCGTACCTCGATGCGCGTTTCCTTTCGGCAAAAGATAATAGTGAGGCAAGCTTATATAAGCCTAAAATCATTTTTAAACCCGTAGTTAAGAGATTAAATTTTACATTGAAAGGAAAGCTGATGCGCGATTACTCCGGTCCGTGTACCATGGAATGTGTCTGGAAAATTTCTGATATATCGGACAGTAAAAAAGTGTTTGCGCAAATACCGGTAAAAACTTCCATTTACCGCAGCGGTGATAATTATGATTTAATTCTTCACCAGATGATTGCCGAATCGGAACGCGACCTGCTCGAAAACGATACCCTGTTTGTTTACCTTTCAAAAATCGAGAAAGCATACCTTGCCAAATCGAAAGGGGAGGTGTTTAAATTAAAAACTCCGAAGCGTACGGTTTATCCCGGAACCAAAGAAATGCTAAAGGATATAATATCAGCGGTAGTCACGGTAGAGAATGAAGATGGCTTTGGCAGTGGTGCAATTATTTCGGCTGACGGGTACATTATAACCAATTACCATGTAATTGAAGGGGAGAAAACCGTGAATGTAAAGCTGGGAAAAGAGAAAAAAATGAAAGCCGAAATAATTAAAGTAAATAAAGATTATGATTTGGCTCTTATTAAAATAACCCAGCCGGGATTGAAAGCGCTATCCTTTGCAAACAGCGACAGCACCGGGACAGGCGATGAAGTATTTGCCGCGGGCACACCTCTTGAAAAATCATTGGGGCAAACCGTTACAAGAGGTATTATAAGCGGGTACAGGGAATGGAACGGAGTTAATTTTATTCAAACAGATGTGAGCATTAATGCGGGGAGCAGCGGAGGCCCTATGCTGAATTCAAAAGGCGAAATAATAGGTATAACAACTATGAAAGCATTTGGCAAAGGAATTGAAGGTATTGGTTTTGGAATCCCTTCAAATGTAGTTACCGAAATGATGAATATTAAATTTGAGAAATAATTTTTGTACGGATGAACAGAAATTATTAAAAACCCCGCAGCTTTCATTGCAGGGTTTCCCAATCAGATGGCTAATTGATTTTCTTATTCAGTCTTTATAATCCTTATTGATTTTTTATTTTCACCAACAGTAATCACAGCCGAATAAATTCCGGGAGATAATGATGAATGTTGAATTATGAATGTTGAATTATGAATTGTTTCTGACCAAATCATTTTACCAGTTACATCAAAAATTTCTACTGTAACACTTTCCCCGTTTCCATTTTCAATTTCAAAAGTAAAATCATCTGATGAAGGATTGGGAAAAACATTTACATCAAAATTATTTTCAGCAAAAATATTTTCACCTTCCCGGCAGGGAACAACAACCGTATCAGCCGAAGAAGTTTTAGAGCAACCGTAATTGTTTGTTACTTCAACACGGTATTTTCCTGCTGTGGTTACGGTATAAGTTTGAGCTGTTGCTCCGCTTATGTAAGTTCCGTTCTTCTTCCATTTATAAGTATATCCTGTTCCGCTGTTTGCAGTAAGCAATGCGCTTTGCCCGGCACAAAATGTTATGGTTCCTGGTGGAGTAATTACCGCCTGTGGTTTGGGATTTACAATAATCACAGTTCCTGAATGATTTGTTTTTATACAACCGGTAAGTGTGTTGGTTACAACCACATTATAAGTTCCGGCAGCATTAGCCGCATAGCTTGCAGCATTAGCTCCCGGAATAATTACACCGTTTTTCTTCCACTGATATGCCAGATTGGCTCCGGTGTTGGCATTTAGAAAAGCAAAATCACCCTGGCAAATTGCAGTTGAACCACCCGGAGTTACTGTAGCAAGCGGAAGGGTATTAACAGAAACTGTTACGGGTGAAGATACGGATGCGCAAATTGAGGATACTACTCGCACACTATAATTTCCTGAGGCATAAGCTGAGTAGGTAGAAGAAGTTGCCCCAGAAATATTAATCCCGTTTTTCTTCCACTGGTAAGTCAGCCCGGTTCCGGTATTTGCATTCAGCAGCACATTGTTTCCAACGCAAAATGTAGTTGGACCGGAAGGGGTAATAGATGCTGTAAATGAAGTGCATTGGCTTAGCTTATGAATGAACATATCCGGATTACCAATCGGAGATAAATTATAAGTTCCGGTATCGGGATCAAAATCTACAGTTTCATAAAAGGTACCAATGGTATATATGTTATTTAATCCATCAAGAGCAATCGAATATCCCCAGTCAGGTGACATACCTCCAAATCTCTTTGCCCAAACAAAATTTCCTGAGTCATCAAGTTTAGAAATAAAAACATCGGTGCCGTTAGCAGTTAAATTGAAGGTACTTGCTCCCGGATCGAAATCAACAGTTCCGTAGAAATTCCCGGTTGCATAAACACTGCCAGCAGCATCTGAAGCAATCGAAACCGCATTTTCTTGATCAGTACCTCCAATCCGACCAGCCCAAACAAAATCTCCAGACGGATTTAATTTGGAAATGAAAACATCATAACTGCCAGCCGATGTTAAATTAAAAACTCCGGCACCCGTATCAAAATCGGCAGTGTCGTGAAATATACCTGTTGTAAGAATATTACCTGAAGCATCTAATGCAATCGAATTTCCGACATCGTAAGCCTTTCCGCCCATTTGTTTTGCCCAAATAAAATTTCCCGATGCGTCTAATTTGGAAACGAAAATATCATAGCTATTAACATAGGATGTTAAATTGAAAGTGCCAATTCCAGGATCAAAATCAGTAGTACCGCTAAAATAACCGGTAAAGTAAATATTACCTGATGCATCTGCCGCAATAGAATTTGCTTTTTCACTTAAAGGTCCGCCATATGATTTAGACCACATTAAATTTCCAGATACATCTAATTTATTAATGTAAATCTGAAAAGCATTGAAACCAGGTAAATTAGTGCCTGCAGTAAAAATGTTGCCTGATGCATCGAGAGTAATTGAATAGGCTTCTTCCCATGTCGTGTTTCCTAATTTTGTTGCCCATACAAAGTTCCCTGATGCATTTAATTTTGAAACAAAAATATCAGGGTTAGTTGAAGATGCGGTTAAATTATAAATTCCAGTACCCGGGTCAAAATCGGCTGTTCCATGAAAGATTCCGGTTGTATAAACATTACCGGATGTATCCACTGCGATTGAATTTGGATAATCCTCAGCAAGACCACCCATCTGCTTTGCCCATATAAAATTTCCTGAAACATCTGATTTGATAACAAAAATATCTCCCTTTAAATCAGTTGAAGCTGTGCTTAAAATAAATGTTCCAACTCCGGGATCAAAGTCAACAATTCCAAAAAAATAGCCGGTAGTATAAACATTGCCTGCTGCATCTGCTGCTGTTGATTTTGCATTAACGGCAGCGCCAGCGCCTGCACTTGTTGCCCAAACAAAATTTCCTGAGGAATTTAATTTCGAATTGAACAAAAAATTACCACCCAATGCGATTAAATTATATGATAAAGATGAATCAGGATCAAAATCGCAGATTCCACGAAACATGCCTGTTATATAACTATTTCCTGATGCATCAATTGCAATTGCATTTCCATAATCAGAATCTATTCCTCCCATTTGTTTTACCCACACAAAATTTCCTGATGAATTTAATTTTAAAACGAAAATATCATCAAAGAGGAAACTGTTTATAGAGTAAACACCCGGTCCTGGATCAAAATCGGTGTTCCCGCTAAAAGTACCGGTAGTATATATATTTCCAGTTGCATCTACTTTTATCGCATTTCCGGATTCGCTGTTACTGGTTCCACCAATCTGTTTAGCCCAAACAAAATTTCCGAGAAAATCCAGTTTTGAAATGAACATATCAAATAAACTCAAAGGGGTTAAATTGAATGCCGCTGCACCAGGATCAAAATCTGTAGTTCCATTAAATAGACCAGTTGTGTAAACATTGCCTGAACCATCAACAACAATTGAATTTACAAGTATTGTACTGGTTCCTTCAATTGCTTTTGCCCAATTAAAATCCCCTGAAGGATTTAACCTGGAAATAAAAATGTCGGAACCCCCTGTTGTAGCAGTCAGATTAAAAATTCCTATTCCCGGATCAAAATCGTTTGTAAAAGTAAAACGACCTGTTGTATAAATATTACCTGATCCATCCAATGACATTGATGTAACAGAATTTCCCCATCCTTCGAATTGTTTTGCCCATACAAAATTCCCCGCGGAGTTTAACTTTGAAATAAATGAATTGGTAGCATTTCCAATCGGAACATTTAAGTAATAATTTCCGGGACCCGGGTCAAAATCCACATTTGCCATAAAACCACCTGCTGTATAAACATTGCCAGAACCATCAAGTGCTATCGAAGTGCATGCATCTTCTCCGTAGCTTCCAAAAGTTTTAGTCCATAAAAAATTTCCTGATGCGTCTGATTTGAAAATGAAAACATCTGTACTTCCGGCTGAGGTTAAATTGTAAGTTGAAGGCCCCGGATCAAAATCAACAGTCCCGCTAAAAGAGCCGGCAACGTATATATTACCAAAAACATCTGTAACTAATGAATTTCCTTCACTACCTGAAGCTCCACCCAATTGTTTTGCCCATAAGAAATTTCCGGTTGGATCTGTTTTGGTAATAAAGGCATCACCATATCCAGCAGAAGTTAAATAGAATATTCCAGCACTTGCATCAAAGTCAACTCTTCCATGAAAATAACCAGTTGTATAAACATTGCCGGAGGCATCAAGTGCAACAGATGTTCCTGAAGCATATCCATAATATCCGCCTATACTTTTCGCCCATTCAAATGTGGGTGATTGCGCGAAAGATTTAAATGAAGCGTACGCAATTAGTCCAATTGTAAATATTTTTTTCATGCCGGCATTTTTTAGAGGCTGATTTTCGGGGTGAAAGTAATTCTAATAAATATCTGTGTTATCACCGTAAAGTATGATTTTAATGGCACGTCATTAAAATCATCCATTAGTTGCATCACGAATACCTGATATAAACAAAAACCCCGCAGCTTTCACTGTAGGGGTTTTAATCGCTTAATTGTCTAATCACTAATCACAATCTTCCCGTTACTGCACTGGCCTGTGCGAACATTTTCCAGCCTGAAAAAATAAACCCCCGCCTGTTTGTTTCCTTTTTCCAAAACAATTTTATCACTGGCAGTACTAACGGTTCCAACTACCCGCCCGGTAATATCATAAAGCGAAAAAGTAAATTTAATTTTTTGAGGATTGGAAAAGGTGAGGGTAGAAAAAGAGGCAAGAGGATTGGGAAAAAATTGTGGATTTTGGATTTCAGATTTACGATTGGAGATTCCGGTAATTGTATCGGGGAAGAGTTTGACAATCCAATAATCATTATCTCCATTACTGTCTTCAGTTTTGTCTCCTGAAATATCTGACTCGGAATATCCGCCCAGTATATATCCTCCATCAGCAGTTTGGTAAACAGATTGAAGTACATCAAAACTAAGTCCTCCAATAGTATTTTGCCATAGAATGTTTCCTATAGCATCAGTTTTCACAATCCAATAATCAGTTCCTCCAATAGAATTTTCAGTTTTATCTCCTGAAATGTCTGAGACTGATGACCCACCAAGAATGTAACCACCGTCAGCGGTTTGCTGAATGGAATAAAGTTCATCATCGAAGCCACCCCCAATAGAATTTTGCCATTGAATATTTCCTGTGGCATCGGTTTTCAAAAGCCAATAATCTAACCAACCATTGGTGTCTTCCGTTTTATCCCCTGAAATATGGGACCTTGAAGATCCACCAAGAATATATCCACCATCCACGGTTTGTTTGACTGAATACATCTCATCAATAAGACTTCCCCCAATGGTATTTTGCCACTGAATATTTCCTGTTGCATCTGTTTTTACAATCCAGTAATCCCAATCACCGAGGCAGTTTTCTGTTTTATCTCCTGAAATATCCGATTGTGAACGGCCAGCAAGAATATAACCACCATCTGTGGTTTGCCGAGCAGAATAAAGTTCATCTAAATGAATTCCTCCGATAGTATTTTGCCACTGAATGATTCCTGAAACATTTGTTTTCACTATCCAGTAATCGCTGGCTCCAATACTATTTTCTGTTTTATCACCTGAAACAGGTGAACCCGAATATCCAGCCAATATGTATCCCCCATCTGCAGTTTGTCTTATGGAGCTAAGGAAATCATCACTAAATCCACCAATGGTATTCTGCCATTGAATATTTCCTGAAGTATTTGTTTTCACCATCCAGTAATCAGCATATCCCCAGGTTTGTTCTGTTTTATCTCCCGATATGCCCGATTCGGACCATCCACCCAGAATATAACCCCCGTCAGCAGTTTGCTGAAGTGAATAAAGTGCTTCCCAATTATTCCCTCCAATAGTATTTTGCCATTGAATGTTTCCTGAAGCATTAAGTTTCACAATCCAGTAATCACTCAATCCGTTATTATTTTCGGTTTTATCGCCTGAAATATTTGAATACGAATATCCACCAAGAATATAACCTCCATCGGAGGTTTGTTGAACAGAATGGAGGTAGTCGTTGTTAAGTCCCCCAATCGTATTCTGCCATTGAATGCCGGGAGCAGTTTGAGAAACGGATTGAAAATTGAAAATTGAAGATTGAAGAATTAACAGAAAAATAATTTTATAAATGTTCTTCATGCATGCAGGTTTTGAAATCCACATCAATATTACATAAAAAACCAAAACCCCGCAGCTTTTAACGCAGGGTTTCAATCGCTTAATCACTTATTATAATCTTCCCATTCATCCTCTCACCGGTTTTTTCATTGGTAATATTGAACAAATAAACCCCCGCCTGTTTATTTCCTTTTTCTAAAACAATTTTATCACCATCAGTATTAACGGTTTCCACTACCCGCCCGGTAACATCGTGAAGCGAAAAGGTAAATTTATTTTTAAGAGGGTTGGAAAAGGTGAGGGTGGAGTAGGAGGTAAGGGGATTGGGAGAAATATTAAAATCCGAAATCCGAAATTCGAAATCCGAAATTCCGGTAATGGTATCAGGATAAAGTCTAACAACCCAAAAGTCAGTAGAATTATTACAACTATTTTCGGTCTTATCACCGGAAATAATTGATTGCGAATCTCCTCCAAGCATGTAACCGCCATCGTTAGTTTCAGTGACAGAATATAAGCCATCATAACCGTTTCCGCCAATAGTATTCTGCCATTGAATGTTACCTGATGCATTGAGCTTAATAACCCAGAAATCGGAGCCTCCCAGGCAATTTTCAGTCTTATCACCGGAAATGTTCGAATCAGATAATCCGCCCATTATATATCCTCCATCAGAAGTTTGCCTTGTATCACGAAGCGTTTCTCCACTATTGCCTCCAATAGTATTTTGCCACTGGATGATGCCTGATGAGCTGAGCTTAACTATCCAATAATCCTCCAGCCCCTGGCTGTTTTCAGTTTTATCTCCCGAAATATTTGAATTCGATGAACCTCCTATAATATATCCACCGTCAGGGGTTTGAAAAACGCTAAATACAGATTCATAGCTGTTTCCTCCTATAGTATTCTGCCATTGAATAGTACCGGAAGAGTCAAGCTTTACAACCCAGTAATCTGTACCCCCAATGCAATTTTCAGTTTTATCGCCTGAAATGTTTGAAAGAGATGAGCCTCCGCAGATATAGCCACCGTCAGCAGTTTGCGAAATGGAATTTAAATAATCTGTAGAATCGCCACCAATGGTATTTTGCCATTGAATAGCGCCTGCTGAATTCAGCTTCACTACCCAGTAATCAGATCCACCCATGCTGTTTTCGGTTTTATCACCAGAAATATCAGAATTGGAATTTCCTCCGCATATATAACCACCGTCAGCAGTTTGAGCAATGCTCCATATTGCTTCAGAAAGGCTTCCTCCAATGGTATTCTGCCATTGAATATTACCCGATGAATCGAGCTTTACCACCCAATAATCATTTGCACCTAAACTGTTTTCTGTTTTATCGCCTGAAATATTTGAAGAAGACGAGCCACCGCATATATAACCCCCGTCATTTGTATTAAACATACTTTGCAAATAATCAATGTCCATTCCCCCTATTGTATTCTGCCATTGGATACTGCCCGATGAATCGAGCTTAACTACCCAAAAGTCACCAAAACCAATTATGTTTTCAGTTTTATCACACGAAAGGATTGAAGTGGAATACCCACCGCATATAAATCCACCGTCAGCGGCCTGATTAATTGAATTCAGCCAATCGGTGCTGTTTCCTCCAAATGTATTTTGCCATTGTATAGCAGGAGCAGTTTGAGAAAAAGAATTCAAAAGGCAAAAGGTAAAAGTCAAAAGAAGAAAAATTGCTTTCCGGAGGTTACTCATTTTTCATTTCGAATAATCAGCGGGTAAAGTAAATAATAAAAAAATTGCTTTATGTAAGCAATTAGTATGATTTATAAAAAAACAAAACTCCCGCAGCTTTCACCACATGGATTTAGTTTTTTTTATAATCCGGCTATTAGATGGATAGACTGGCGGAAAAGAATTTTTTCCCGGAAAGGTTAGGGAAAACAAAAAAGCGCCCCCGCTATAAGCGGGGGCGCTTTTTTTGACAGGTAAAACCTAATATACCTGCCTGAATAAAACTAAACTAAATAAAACTTCTTAAGGAGCCCTGTCTCCATAAACCAATACGGATATATGAAGCATCTCTTCGGCCTTTAATCTCAGTGCATATAATTGCCTGTTTGTGCCCATGCCATCATCAGTAAGGGTTACTGTAAAATTACCGTTGCTGAAGGAAGTAAGAACGTACGGTAAATCGGCATGAGGAATATTATTTGCATCATTAGCCGTTGGAACAAAAAGATGTGACGATTCGAACATATCTTTTAAGCTCAAAAATATTTTTTCTTCAATTGTAAATGCTGCTTTTCCGAGGGTGGCTGTATTCCTGCGCCCAACAAAAATCACACTTAAATCAGAGTTAACAGTTACTTCATAATCGGGCAGCAATATGCTGCGTCCCGCAATATGATTTATTTTAAGCATTTCATAAACCGGTGCTACCGGGTTTACCGGCACTACCTTTTCGCCTGAATAAGCAGAAGCGGCTGCCGGTTCCGGTTGCATGGTATTATCTTTCTGGCATGCCGAAAGCATGAGCAGAATAATTGGTACTGCAACGCAGGCTTGCAGCTTGTGTAATATATTTTCTGGTGTTTTCATGGTTTTAATTTTTTTAGATTATTTTTTAAAATTCGTCCTGTCTTTTTTCTTTGCTATAATTTTATTTTTTCACTTTTATAAAAGCTAAACGTTAAAATAAATTACTCAACATTTGTGCCTTCTGAAAAAAAATCACATTAAATATTTTAACAAATTTATTTTCAGTTTTTTAATTACCATATAATAATACTTAAACAGTTTAGCTTTCTCATTATGGGAAAATTTTACAACTACAAAATCAATTTGTGGAAAAATAATGTCCCATCAACCAGCTATTTGATGGATAGATTGTTTGGGTGTGTGGTTGGGATGGAGAGAAAATTTTAAAAAGCAGTAAATGGTAGATTAGGGTTATAACCTGACAGGGGCTCGCGACCTGTCAGGTAAAATAAAAAAATAAAACCCCGCAGCTTTCACCACAGGGTTTTTATTTTTTACAAGATATTTTTAATCAGTCTTTATAATTCTTATTGCTTTTTTATTTTCACCAGCAGTAATTACCACTGAGTAAATTCCCGGGGATAATGAGGAATTATGAATTATGAATGTTGAATTATAAATTGATTGTGATAAAACAATTTTTCCAATAACATCAAAAATTTCAATCGAAATATTTCCATCCGGTGCATTTTTTATTTCAAAAACAAAATTACCTGATGAAGGATTGGGGTGGACGGTTACATCGAAATCCTCATCTTCCTGCAACTGAAGAGAACTGATTTCATCCGTTATTTCTCTGCATGAGACTGTTACGGTAGCCACAGCAGCAGTTGTTTTGGAACAGCCGGTAAGTGTATTTGTGACAGTAACTTTATATTTCCCAGAAGTAAAAACAGTATAAGAAGAATTTGTAGCTCCGGAAATATTTACTCCGTTTTTCTTCCATTGATAATTGCGGTTATTGGCGACAACGGCATTTAATATAACGCTATCACCTGTACAAAATATTATTGAACCGTTTGGAGTTATAGAAGCATTAGGAAGCGGATTGACAGTAACTGAAACCGCATCTGAATAGATGTTACAAAAATGTTCACCTGTTATTAAACATACATAATTTCCACTCTGTGTTGCTGTATAGCTTGATGAAGTAGCTCCCATAATATTTATGCCGTTATTTGACCACTGATAATCTGTGGCAGTACTGTCATTTGCTTTGAGAATAACACTTCCTCCTGTACAAAATGTGGTTGGACCCTGAGGCGTGATGATTGAATCGGGCAATGGATACACTGTAATAATAATTGCAGCTGATGTTTTCGAACATCCGGTAATTGTGTTTGTAACTTTTGCCTGGTAGCTTCCTGACTCGAATGCCGAATAAGATGTTTGTGTTGCACCCGGTATATCAATGTTGTTTTTTTTCCATTGATAAGTACGGTTGCCAACGGCATAAACATTTAAAACAGCATAATTGCCTTCACAAAATTCGGTGGCAGAGAATGAATAAATGCTCGCGGCCGGAAGCGAATTAATTGCTAAGGTTACCACATTAGAAGTGGCACTACAGTAGCTGTCAGAAACTACGCAAGTATAACTGCCGGCATTTTTTGCCTGGTGTACTGAGGAAATTTCGTTGTAAATGTTTCCTCCATCCCTTCTCCATTGATAGGTAAGGCCAGCACCTGTATTCGCGTTTAATGTTAAACTATCCTTATTGCAAATCGTAAAAGCACCTGAAGGAGAAATTACTGCGGGTGGCAGATTTCGGAAACTCACATAAACCGAATCGGAATCGCCCGGGCTGCAATTAGTATTATCAGCATACAACAGATACCAGCCTGCTCCTTCATTATGCGTAAAGCTTATTGTATCATCAGGAAAATAAATAGTATGACTGCTTACAAATTCACCATTCTTCCACACCTTTATATAAATTGGAAAAATACCTGATAAATTAACAGCGATTTCAGAATACGTTTGTCCCGAACAGGCTTTTATTGAATCTGCAAGGATGTCAAAGGACGGTCGCTCGAAAAAAGTAGCTTTCAAAGTGTCAGAAAAAGAAACGCAGCCATATTCATTAGTCATTTTAACTTTATAGATACTTGTATCCTGCACATAATAGTCATAATTAGTTTCACCAGAAATTGCAGAATCATTTCTATACCACTGGTAGTGATATTCGTATTCATTTGGTGAGGCATATATTCTTAAGTTGTTGCCTTCACAGAACGACTGAAGGTTATAAGAAACATATAAGTCAACACCCGATGGATACGCATTATTAGCATAAACGTTTTTATCCACATAACACCCTGAAGGGTTTGTTACTTTTAATTGAAAATAGCTCATGGAATGATATCCGTAAAAACTGTACAAGTCAGGCGGTGTAAAAATGCCATTGAAAGTCGACCACTGAACTGCGTTACTGGTATCCGTATTCAATGTTATTAAAAAAGAATCATTCGGGCAGACGTATTCTTTAGAGGTTGTTACTAAGAATTGTGGAATGTCAAGAGAATTATCAATATGTGCTGTGTCTGAATATGACTTGCAACCGTAAATATTAATTATTTCAACTGAGTAATCTCCATTTTGCTCGGCAAAAAAAGTTGAGCCATAGCTGATAGGAAAGTAATTATAATATGGCTGATTTATATTTACTGAATCAACCATAGTTTGATTATTATAATGCCATACATAAACAGGACTTGAATAGGATACCCCTTCCAGCTTAATAAGAGAATTTTCCATTCCGCAATTCATAGTACCGCCATTTATCTTAAGAATAAAATTATCATCAGGCCTCCCGATTTTTAAATTTCCCTCATAATTGGGGCTTCCTTCAAATACGGGGCTTGTTGAAATGACCCGAATCCTATATTGATCATTGTTATAAACCTCAGGGATAACACATGTAATTGGAGAAGATATTCCCGAATCCACTTCGGCAACAACAATAAAATAATTTGAATAATATGAGTAATAGCCAAGCTGGACAATAAATTTATTGCCCGGATAAAATATAACGGGGTTATATAAAAAATTAACTGTAATTGTATCTCCGGTACAATAGCTGTTTTTATTCGGGAATATGTTTTGAGTTTGAATTTCATTAGAACAAACTTTCACATAAACATTCTTTGTTGTATCAATGGTTTGATAACAGGGAGGCGCACTGGTAATATGAAGATTTATAGGATGAGAACCTGCACCTGCAGAATCGGGGTAAAACCGATTGTTATAAATATAGTTCCCCGAAAAAACACCATTAAGGTAATCCGAAACTAAATCAAATGGCCCGGAATTGGTACATAATGTATCAGGAATATAAAAATTAATTGGCCACTGTATACCTCCTGCATAAACATCTTTCATTTCGATTTTATTGAAACAATTTGTCGAGGTATCGGTGACAATAACAAAATAATCCTCACCATATGCGCCCGATAATGTCAGGCTATCGTTAGAACCATAAATGGAATAAAAGCCATTCATTCCATAATCATTTTTAAACCAACTGTATGTAAAGTTTCCGGCTGGTTTCACAGCAAGCACAAGCGGAGTACATGAAGTTTGGGAAGGTAAATACTGATTACTCGGAACAACATCAACTTGTGGCGGGTAAACAAATTGATTAATTACGGGAGACGGGCTACCGGTAATTTGCGGAGTATTTGCAGAAACCCGAATCTTATAGTTACCATTTGTGATATTGAAGAATGGTGTGTTGGTTTCAATAGGTGAACGAATACCCGTTCCAATTAAGAGTGGATTGGCAAAACTTCCGTTTCCATCTGATAATTCTGCTATGAAACCATTCGTATATGAAACATGGTATTGATTTAAAGTAAAAGGGATATTTGTTGTACTTTCTTTGCATAACGCGTTAATAGTATTAGTAGTGATATGAGGATTAAACGGATGCTCCTGATTTATTTTTCCTACCATAACTGAGCTTACCGGACATTGAATTCCAGTTAGCGCACCCGGCATATAATATGTTGAAGGGGGTACAAATAGTTTTACCGGTACGTAACTATTATTTTCAGATTTATGAGTGGTGTAATTACATGAAAAATAAATATTATCTTTTTTATCAAGACGCAATCCACCGAAAATCGTTCCTGTTAGCTTGGTTCTCCATAATTCATACTGTGAACCATATTTGATAAGAAAACTGTCTTTTCGTTCATAATAATTATCATCACTGTCGAAAAATAAAATAGAATTAGCAAGATTGGGATAAGAGGCAATAAGGTTACCGTTAGCCTGGTTGTGTTCTTCAATTGAATTCTGGTTATACACAAAACACCGGTTTCCGTTTGTTTGAAATTCGGAAGTTGTATTTAACTGCCAAGCGAGATTTCCATTACTTTTATATTTTTTTATTCCAGTTAAATTTTGAATGTAATAACTGAAATTATCATTTGCAATAACCTTAATTCCCCCACCAGCACGAGCCCAAACTAATAATCCATCAGGCGAATATTGTTTTATCGAATCATTGTTCAATACATAAGAATATCCTGAAGAATTTATTGAAATTCTGTTTCCTGATGTCACAAACGCCCAAAGAGGTTGTCCTATAGTATCAATCTTTAATAATGCGTAATTATTAGCATCGGTGGGAAGTGGAACATAAATCCCGTTAATTTCTATTGAACTGTTAAATCTGCCAAAAGCGTAAGCGTTACCGGAATTATCTCCAAAAACTACATAAGTAGGGTATGATCCATAATGAAATCCAAAACTCCAGTTGTAAGGCAATCCTTTTTTCTCTAAACGGAAGTCCGGCTGACAGGGAGTACAACCTTTTTGGCTTATAGAAACAAAAATGTTTCCATTTCTATCACCCCCGGCAAGTCCTCCGCTAACTTGGCTGTAACAGGCTCCATTACCTGTTGCAATCACATAACTAGTATCATAATACTGCCCCCAACAATTTGTAAAAACAAAAAGAAAAACAATAGGAAATATTTTTTTCATAAGTGGTAAAAAACCAAAGCTAACCGGATTATTGTTATGAAAAAATATTTTTGATGAACCTCAGTTAAATGATGGCGAAGAAAAATAAGAACGGGATGAAGGTTCATATAAAACAAGTATGTCAAGAAAAAACCCCGCAGCTTTCACCTCGGGGTTTCCTTTTCTTCCCTCCCCTGTGAAGAGGGTCAGGGTGGGGCTTAAACTCTTCCCCTCACGGCACCACCATAGTTTGCACTTCGCCCCACTCGCCCTGTATGTTGCTTGTGCTTACCCAGCTTGCGGCAAATATTACTTTCTTTCCTGCCACAGCCGGATCGAATGTTATTTTAACAGGGCTGCGTGTACCCGTTACGGTTTTCGAAAAATCATCGGGGTTAAGCGGGGGATTTTCGCCAACAAAATAAGCCACCTTTACACTTCCCACATTTTCGGGTTTGCCGCGGTGGCTTACGCCATCTTCGCCCGGAGCCTGCCGGTAAAACGCGCTAACCTGGTGGGTGCCCGTAACTTTGTAATCCATATCGGGCTCGGTAACCGGTTTGCCTACCGGTGATTTTGTTTTATCCCTCGGCTCAAGCCCGCAGGTTATAATATCGGCATCGGTCATTGACGTGTTACGGTAAATGGATACCTGAACAAACGGGCGCAAATAAGCCGTTAATGCTTCGCGTGCAAGGCGGGTGTTTTCCCTGTCGGCTGAGTTGCTGGTGGTTTTGTTTTTGGAAATAGCCCATAGGGTATTCCACGGAGTAAGCAGCGCGAGTATCGCGGCCACTATTGCGGGCGCAATTCCCCATGCCACATGATTAGTGTTTACCTGGTTGTACAGCCCGTTTACGAATGTATCGTATTCGGCATTGCCGCTGTTGAACACATCTTTTTTCGTTGTCATATTTTTAAGTTTTTAATTGTTTAAATAATTTGCTTTAGAAAACCCCTTAATCCCCTGTAGAGAAATCATGCGCAGAATAAACTCTACTGGTTTGTTCCCATTATTTGCGGGAGGAGTAAGGGGTATGTATATTGACTGATAATGTTTTGCATTTTTTACCCGGCTATTTGTAAAAAATTCAGAACCATTTGAAAAGTTTTCGGAACCATTTGGAAATATTCCAAATCCATTTGAAAACATTTCGGAACCATTTGGAGAAACTCCAAATCCATTTGAAAACATTCTGGAATCATTTGAAGAAACTCCAAATCCATTTGGAAAGTTTTCGGAACCATTTGGAGAAATTATAAATGTATTTGGAAAAACTGTAATTGCCCCTTTTCTTTTCCCTTGTCCCTTTATTATGCTTTTCATTGTGTTTTTACTTGTTAAAACTGATACACAAAGTTGCTATCAGCCATTAGCCAAAACCAAGCACCATTGTATAAACAGGGTATTAGATGGATAGATTGGCTGTTTGGCTGTATGGTTGGGGTGGGGAGGGGAGAGGAAATTATGTTAAAAAAGATGAGAAAAATGCAATTTTGGAAAAGTGCAGAATAATAGTACTTTTGATGAGGGCAATTACACCTTTCCGGAATAAGAGGTGCAGATATTATCTGTTATGCGCCACAAATGACATTATTGCATAACTCAAACTGACTGCGAGAAACTAACAAAAAAAACATTGGCATGGAATATAAAGCGTCATTTGACACACTTACGAAAGCAATGACACTTGGAGTGATTATTCTTTTCGTTGTAATCGGGATGAAAAGTGTGAAAGCACTTTTAGTTGCTCAAGGC
>JBIOHJ010000079.1:0-15892 GCA_044448905.1 Bacteroidia bacterium
ACCTCTGCCTACTCTTCCACGTAACTGGTGCAACTGCGATAATCCAAAACGTTCGGCACTTTCAATCACCATTACGCTGGCATTAGGAACATCAACACCCACTTCAATAACCGTTGTGGCAACCATAATGTTTGTTTTTCCTTCAACAAAATTTTTCATTTCAAAATCTTTATCCTTTGTTTTCATACGCCCGTGTACAATGCTTACTTTGTATTGCGGTAACGGAAACTCACGGCTGATGACTTCAAATCCTTCCATTAGATTATTGTAATCGAGCTTTTCGGATTCTTCAATCAGCGGATACACAACATAGATTTGCCTGCCTAGTTTTATTTGCTCTTTCAGAAATCCAAACAAACGCAATCTTTTCGATTCAAAAAAATGAACAGTTTTTATATGTTTTCTTCCGGGAGGCATTTCATCAATTACCGAAACATCCAGATCACCATAAAGAGTCATGGCAAGAGTTCGGGGAATGGGAGTGGCGGTCATAACCATCACATGCGCGAGCTGTTCGTAACGGGAATATAAATTTGAACGCTGCTCCACCCCAAATCTATGTTGCTCATCAATAACAGCAAGCCCTAAATTTTTAAACTTTACATCCTCTTCAATTAATGCATGGGTACCGATAAGAAAATTCAGAATTCCGTTTTCCAAATCATTAAGAATTTTTTTTCGCTCCGAATTTTTTGTTGTACCTGTAAGCAAGGCAGCTTTTATCTTCATTTCACCCAAAAAGTTTTTTATGGTTTCGAAATGCTGCTTTGCTAAAATTTCTGTAGGCGCCATCAGGCATGCCTGGCAACCGTTGTCAATCGCAAGCAGCATGCTCATCAGGGCAACCAATGTTTTTCCGCTGCCTACATCACCCTGCAACAGGCGGTTCATTTGTTTTCCCGAACCTAAATCGTTACGGATTTCCTTTAAAACTTTTTTTTGCGCATTGGTTAAAGAAAAAGGCAGCCGGTGATGAAAAAAATAATTGAAATGTTCGCCTACTTTCGAAAAATTTTTTCCAACGTATTTTTCCTGCCGTACTAATTTCAGCTTTAATAATTTCAATTGTATGTAAAACAGTTCTTCAAACTTCAGCCTGAATTGTGCTTTTTGCAGCTGGTTTACATCAGCAGGAAAATGAATTGACAAAAATGATTCGCGAAGCGATGTAAGTTTCAGCTCTGAAATCAGTCCAGGTGGAATGGTTTCTTTTATTGGCTGGTTAAGCAATTTCTCTGCGAGGGTACGCTGAAGCCTTAAAATAGCTTTGCTGTCAAATCCTTTTACTTTGCTCTTTTCGGTAGTGTTATAAAAAGGTTGCAGGTTTTTGTTGGTTATTTCTGTTGCATTATTTATCGGTTCAATTTCGGGATGTACTATGTTTAATTTTCCTTTATAGGAACTCGGCTTGCCGAAAACAATATACTCTTGCCCAGCTTTTAAAATTTCGCGCATCCATTTTATTCCCTGGAACCAGATCAATTCAATACTACCGGTTTCATCTTTAAACCTGGCAACCAAACGAACGGCCCTGTTTGCGCCAACCGAATTGACCGAAACGATTTTTCCTTTCAGCTGAATATATGGCATTGTATCGTTCACTTCATTTATCCCGTAAATGCGGGTGCGGTCAATGTATCGGAAAGGGTAATGGCGGATGAGGTCATAAAAAGTAAAGATTCCTAATTCCTCCTTAAGAATTTCTGCTCGTTGAGGGCCTACCCCTTTCAGAAATTCAACTGCGGTCTCAAAAAAATTTTCGCTTCGCACTTTGGCAGCAATCATGAAACAAATTTAAGTGAAATTGATTTTACAAAAAGAAAAGATGAATATAAAAGCATCTGTAAAACAAAAGCCCTCCCGATTTATCGGGAGGGCTTGGTAAACTTTAATCAAATTCGTAATTCAGTATCAGTCAGCTGACTGATTATGTTAATTACTGCATTCTCTTAACGTTTACTGCGTTGAGACCTTTTTTACCTTCGGTCACTTCGTAGCTTACAGTATCATTTTCTTTCACCTTGTCAACCAGTCCGGTGTGGTGAACGAAAATTTCCTGGCTTGAATCGTCTTCGGTTATAAATCCATAACCTTTTGATTCGTTAAAAAACTTTACTTTTCCTGTTTTCATTTGTAAGAATTAAATTTGTTAAACATGGCGGCAAAGGTAAAATAATTTATTTGCCGTGCAAGGGGGGAAATTTAATATTTAGCCTGTGGTTTACAGTCTGTAGTTTGCGGTCAAAGTCTTATAAATCAGGTATAATATTGCAAATGATTACTCTTTCAGGAAATATTGTTGACGTGGTAAATCGCAAAATTTGCGGGGGTGAATTGCTTGTTGATCCCGACAAATCGGGAGGTAAAATAATCCGTATCACTTTTAACAACAAAAACTATTCAACTTTTATCATGCCCGGTTTTGTGGATGCGCATATTCATATTGAAAGCTCGATGCTTACACCGTACGAATTTGCACGCATAGCACTAACGCACGGAACAGTTGCAACGGTAAGCGACCCGCACGAAATTGCTAATGTGTGCGGATTAAACGGAGTGTATTACATGCTCGAAAATGCGAAAGATGCGAAATTGAAATTTCATTTTGGCGCACCGTCATGCGTTCCGGCAACATCGTTTGAAACTGCCGGTGCTGTTTTAAATTCGGATGACGTTGAAGAATTATTAAAAAGAAAAGACATTTGGTATTTGTCCGAAATGATGAATTATCCCGGTGTTTTGCATGGCGATGCTGAAGTAATGAAAAAAATTGCTCTCGCAAAAAAATATAATAAGCCTGTTGATGGTCATGCACCCGGCTTGCGTGGCGCTGATGCAAAAAAATATATCGAAGCGGGTATTACCACCGACCATGAATGTTTTACAAAAGAAGAGGCGCTTGATAAATTAAAACACGGGATGAAAATTATTATCCGTGAAGGTTCGGCTGCAAAAAATTTTGAAGCATTACACGACCTGATAACAGAATTTCCGGAACTGTGCATGCTGTGCAGCGATGACAAGCATCCCGATGATTTATTATTAGGCCACATTAACCAGCTCGCAGCACGAGCCGTTGCCAAAGGGCATGATGTGATGACTGTGCTGCAATGCGCCTGTGTGAACCCGGTAAAGCATTACGGTTTACCAGTTGGCTTGTTGCAGGAAAACGATCCGGCTGATTTTATTGTGGTAGATGATTTGAAAAATTTCAATGTGCTGCAGACCTATATTAATGGAGAGTTGGTTGCTGAAAAGGGTCGATCAATTTTACTGAAGAAAACCCACCCGTTAATAAATAATTTTTCTGCATCAAAAAAATCTGAAAACGATTTTGAAATAAAAGCCACAGATTTACAGATTAAAGTGATTGAAGCTTTGGACGGGCAACTGATTACAAAAGAGATAAAGTCAAAAGTCAAAAGTCAGAATGGGTTGCTCGAATCTGATATTGAAAACGATATTTTAAAGATTACTGTGGTGAACCGTTATTCAAATAAAAAGCCTGCTGTTGCTTTTATAAAAAACTTCGGATTAAAATCGGGAGCCATTGCTTCAACCGTAGCTCACGATTCGCACAATATTATTGCTGTGGGAACTACTGATGCCGAAATATGCAAAGCCGTTAACCTGCTTATTGAAAATAAAGGAGGGTTAAGTTGCGTTGATGGAAATGAAACTTCAGTTATTGCATTGCCCATTGCCGGATTGATGAGCGATAAATCGTGCGAGGAAATTGGTAAAGCCTATTCTGCAATTGACAAAAAAGTAAAACAGCTTGGCTGCAAACTCCGCTCGCCATATATGACGTTATCGTTTATGGCATTGCTTGTTATCCCAAACCTTAAGCTGAGTGACAAAGGTTTGTTTGACGGAAAGGAATTTAAGTTTACTGATTTATTTACTCAGTGAAACAAATAAAAAAACTTACTGCTCCAGATAATTCAGTTTAAAAAACGCATTGTACCCATCGGTATCTTTGGTTTGCATTAAAAACAGCATATTGTTTGGGGTAATTAAAAAAATCTGTACAGTATTGATGTCAATGCTGTCAAATACATCAGGGCTTTCGATAATGCCGGTCATGTAATTGTTTGCTGCCTCGGCATTGGCAAACGAGCGCACCATGATAAACTGCTTTGCAGTTCCGATGTATGCATCGGTTATCTGTAGTTCGGATGTGCTGTAAAATTTGGTGTTATAATCCGACATTTTAACTTTTAAATCATTCACCGAAATGCTTCCCTGTGGAAATGCGACAATAAAGTAATGCACCGTATCGGCATTTAAGACATACGGTACTGCCGGAACATTAGTACCCGGTTTGGGTATTTCGTTTTCCTTTTTAGCGGAATCAGGCATCGGCATTCCGCTTTCAGGAATTCCTTTGGCAATAAGGTCTAAAATTTCCTGCGCCCGCACGCTTACCGAATCCTGCGGAAATTTCATCACAACTGTTTTGAGCGAGGCTTCAAACTCGGGTATTGTCCGCGCTTTTCCAACAGCAAGCGCTTTTAAAAATTCAAACTTGGGAGTTAATTTATTAGGAGGAAATAACGAATCGGCTTGCGACTTGCGCTTTATTACATCTTCGTATTGACCGTTCAGGTAGGCGCGGTATGTATTCTCATAAAACACCTGCAGGATGGCTGTTTTTTTCTGGTTCTCCTGAAAATAATTAGGGTTGAGGATGATTTTACTATACTCGCTGTCGGGATATTTGGTAAGTAAAATGTCTTTGTACACATCGGCTTTTGCCGTATCCTTCAAAGCCAGATAATTCCGGTAGAGGTTAAAATAAACAGGAAGCAGGTATTTGTTATCAGGAAATCGCCTGAGCATTTCCAAAAAATTATCAACCGATGCCAGGTAGTTGCGCAGCTGTTCCTTATAAATAAGTCCGGCATTATAATAGGCATCAATAATTTTAGCGGTGGCTGCATTTTTTTGTTCATCATTTCCGGGAATTGATGCGAGATAAGCATCTCTTCGCTTTTCATTATCTAATGCACGGATAGAATCGCGCTGTAATGCAGCGAGCATATCGGTGCTGTCTTCGGCAGCCTCCTCTTCGGGCTGCTGTTCCATTATGGCAAGCTCTTTTTCACTTCTGCGCCAGTTGTCTTCTAACTTGCGGTTGCCCCACTTTTTTGTAAATTCGGTTAAACCGAAACTCAGCGCGCTCGGATTATAAAAGTACCAACCGCCACCTGATTGCTGGTTAAATGTATTTGTTTTTGGATTGTTAGGTATAAACTGTCCCTGGTTTTGCATACCTCCGTTTTCCTGCTGCTCTTCGAGTACCTTTTGTTCTTCCTCTTCTTTTTTTATCCGTTCCTGCTCTTCAATTTCGGCAGCTATAATTTTGTTTACTGCAGCCTGTTGTTCTGAAATGCTGAGATTCGATAACACAAGCATGCTGTCCTGTTCGGCAATTATATTTAAATATTTTACAAGCCTTGTTAGGCTGCTTTTTTTACTGAAGCACAAATCATAATCGGGATGGTCGGGTGAAAGGAATGCAACCGTGCTGTCGTAGTAAACCTGCGCCTCCCGGTAATCGGGCCTGCGGAAAAATATTTCAGCCAGTTCAAGGTACGATAACGCTTTCTGGTTGGTATTTGTGGTGCTTGACTTAACAGAAAGATTCAGGTAATTGATGGCTTCATCTTCTTTATTTTCTTTCAGCGCAATGGTGGCAAGCGCATAGTAAATGCGGTCGAGGAAGTCTTGGTTTTTTTCATCCTTAATCATTTTATGGAGCTGCTTTTTAATGTCCTCAACTCCTAAAGCAACATCCGAGCAACGAGCGCGGTTAATGCGTGCATTAAACTCCATGTCGTACGGAGCATTGTGTTTTATTACACGGTCGTAAATAGCAAACGCATCATGGAACTTTTCGGTTTTCTGGTAAAGCTGCCCGAGAATAAACATGTACCGTATGCGGTCGTATTTTTTCTTTGTAGAAGCAATGGCGTTTTTCAATTCTTCGGCAGCCCGCTCATAATTTTCTTTCTGGATATAAAAATTTGCAGAGATTGCATAATACTCGCCCCTGAGTTTTTTCCACGGGAACTCTTTATCGTTTTTCAAAAAGTCGAGCAGGTATTCGGCATCGGGAGTTTTTCCTAATTCGAGATAACATTGCGTGAGCCATAGCAGTCCATCAAAACGGATGGGGCTTTTATTGTACGATGAAGCCACAAACTGAAAAGTTTCAACGGCAGCCCAGTAATCGTGTTTTAAGAATTGCGCTTTGCCAATTATGAGGTAACTTTCTTCGACCCATCGGTTTTTTTCATGACCATCAAATACCATGCTATGACGCTGCACAACGATAGATGTTTTCTTGATGGCTTCGTCCATGTCGGGAAAAATGGCTTTGGCTTTTTCTTCGGTTGCATACCTGAAAATTTTAAGCAGCCTGTCGTACTGGTCGGTGTGTGATTCAGCTAATGTTTTTGTTCCTGCCTTCACCAATTCACGTGCATTGAAATAACCATTATCGCGCGCAGTAAGCTTATGGTAATTACGGCTTACCACAGTATTTTTCTGGCGCGAGCAGCCTGTAAAAATTAACAGGATGATGAAGGGGAAAACTAAATGTAATATGCGGAGCTTGGCAGTCAAGGCTTTTTGGGGTTATGCATTTTAAAATTTCTAATTATTCTAATTTCTAATTGACCTAAATAAATACCAAGGCCGAAATTTCCACGCAATTTAATTAATCCTTAAGTTTTTTGAAAATTGCATTGAAAATAAGGTTCAACTCTTTTGCTTCAATCCATAATATTCTTGCTTCCACTTTTAATTCAGGAACTGCGCCCACAACCATTCTTATAAAATGTTTCGATTCTCTTGATTCCTTTTTACATATTCCGATTTTATTTCTGAAATCCGCTTTGCTTACCGCGTCATCCGCTTCACAATAATTTGCACCTACACTTGTTCCTGCTTTTACAAGTTGGTTAACCAGCGGATCATTTATCGGGCTTCTTCGTACCTTCTTACAAAACAATATTATGGCTTCACCAAATTTAGCTGTTCTCTCTTCAAGGTCATATTTTCGGTTTTTATTTTCATTGGTCATTTTTTAGAAATTAGGTAATTAGAAATTAGAATAATTAGAAATTACCAAACGACACTATTGAACAATTATTTTACATAACCTGAAATTTATCCAACAACACCAATCCAAGATTCCTTCCGATATTTGTCAAATTCAACGGCAAACTTAGCTATTGTTTTTGGGATAATCAATTAAGAATGGCAGAGGAAAAAAAGAAACGGAAACAGATATACCGCAAGCTGCGAAACAAGTACCGGCTGGTGATAATGAACGATGAAACGCTGGAGGAGCGAACCTCGTTCAGGCTTTCACCGCTTAATGTGTTTGTTTTTACCGGGTGTCTTATCATGAGCCTTATGATACTCACCATTTATCTTATCGCGTTTACGCCATTGCGCGAGTACATTCCGGGTTATACCGATACTGGAATGAGGCGGAAGCTGGTTGCGCTTACATTGCAAACCGACAGCCTGCAAACACGCATGGCTTCGTACGAAATCTATTTTCAAAACCTGAGAAATGTAATTAACGGAAAAACCGGTAAAGATGAAACTCTGAAAGGCGGTAAGCCCGAAACACGGTATGATACCATTAGCCAGCTTTCGAAGTCTAAAGAAGATTCGCTGCTGAGGCTTGAAATGGAATCGCAGAATGATTTTAATTTGCGTGAAGGAATATCGGCTCCCGCTTCTTCGAGCCTGAGTTCGTTTTATTTTTTTACTCCGCTGAAGGGAACCATTACTTCGGAATTTGAATCGAAGAAAAAACATTTCGGTGTGGATATTGTTTCGGCACCCAACGAAGCCATCAAATCAACGCTTGACGGAACGGTAATAGTTTCTGACTGGACTACGGAGACGGGATACGTTATAGGCATTCAGCACCGCAATAATTTGTTTTCGTTTTACAAGCACAATTCTGCACTGCTGAAAAAAGCAGGCGATTTTGTGAAAGCCGGTGATGCCATTGCCATTATCGGGAACACGGGTGAATATACTACCGGCCCGCATTTGCATTTCGAATTGTGGTATAACGGCACGGCAGTTAACCCGGTTGATTATATTTCGTTTTAAGAAATTGCCACAGATTCACAGATTTTTAACATACAATTAATACAAGTTTAATCTGCGAATCTGTGGCAATTTAAATTCATAATTCATAATTCAACATTCATAATTTCCTATGCGTTTCCGCAAACATGTTTTTATCTGCATCAACGAACGAAAAGATTCTGACCGCAAAAGCTGTGGCGAAGCGCAAGGCATGGAGCTGGTGCATGCGTTTAAAAAACTAATTAAAGAGAAAGGATTGAAAACCGAAATACGCGCGCAGCGTGCCGGTTGTTTGGATGCATGCGAAACCGGCCCTACCGTAGTGGTGTACCCGGAAGGAGTTTATTATGGCGGTGTGCGGTTGACCGATGTGAACGAAATTGTGGAAAGCCATTTGATTAATGATAAGCCGGTGGAGAGATTGGTGGTAGGGGGTAACAATTTGTAATTTCTAATTGTTCTAATTGACCTAATTAACCTAATTGGAATTATTGGGATTTTTTAGAAATTAGATCAATTAAAAAAAATTTTTCAACATCCCGGTAAAAAATTTGTTTTATTAAAAATAGTTTTTAGCTTTACATTGCTTTTCGAAACAACCCGCTCACTATCCTGATGAAAAATATTTTCTTCTTCACCAATTGCGTTTACGGCTCACCCGTTTGCGCAAATCATTTTCGGGGTTGCGTAAATCACTCACTCCTTTGCGTGCATCATTTCCGCGGTTGGGAAAACGGCTCACGCATTTGCAAAAATCATTTTAAAGGCTGCGCGTAAAGTCCACGCGGCTGCGTGGACAAATCCATAAGCTGCGTGGTTCATCTACGCGGTTGCGTGGAGCATTTTATACGTTGCGTGGACGGTCCACGCAAACCCAAAAATCATCTAAAGCATTAATAATCAATATAAATTAACAATCAAAATCCAAAAAACAATGAAAAATCACTACTTGCCCGACCGCGACAGTGATCGCGTAACGTGGCTCAACAATTTTGCCGCCAAGCTGCCTGCGTATAACGTGCTGCTTGGCATTACCGCTGCCGAATTAGCCCTTGTGCAGGCGTATGCTTTATTTTATTCCTATATAATAGGACTTATTGAATTAAGCAAAACCTATACAGAAAACCTCACCAAATTTAAAAACCTGCTGAGCCGTGCCTCGCTCGGAAGCACCCTTGGGCCGCTGCCCGTATTAACACCCGCTGCCGCACCGCCTGCTGCCGATGCCGGTATTTTTACCATCATCAGCGGATTTGTTGCCCGCATGAAAGCCAGCCAGCAATATACCGAAGCCATTGGCGAAGACCTTGGCATTGTAGGTGACGAAAGCGACTTTGATGAGCTTACCTATAAACCCGAAATAAAAGCTAAATCGGTACCCGGTGGCGCGCGCGTAACGTTTACCAAGAAGGGTGTGGATGGTATAGATTTTCAAAGCCGCCCCAAAGGCAGCACCGCCTGGGAAAAACTGGCTTTCGACAGCCAGTCGCCATACGTTGATACCCGCCCGCCTCGTACACCCGGTGTACCCGAAGAACGCGAATACCGCGGACGCGGTGTAATTTCGGATGTAGAAATCGGTGAATGGAGCGATATTATTTCGGTAACGGTTACTGAATAAAAAAATATTTTTCGGAAAATATTCCGTTAGTGCATGTTTAGTTAGTATGGTTTAAGTGAAAGCCCCCGCTTTGGCATTTGAGCGGGGGTTTTGTTTTTTGTTAACCCCTCAGCGTTGAAATATTAATACCCGCCATTACTTAATATCCTTTAACGTAAATAACTTTGTTTGTGTGAATGTTTTAATTAATGTTGAATGATGAAAAAAGGAATACTGATTATTGGATGGTTGATTGGGGTGGTTGATTGTTTGTATGCGCAAACTGCTCCGGGGATTGAGTGGCAGAATACGATTGGGGGGAGTGAAGGAGATATATTACAATCAATACAGCAAACCACTGATGGTGGATATATTTTGGGTGGATATTCTCATTCAAACATTTCAGGTGATAAAACAGAAAACATCAATGGAAATTTTGATTATTGGATTGTAAAAACCGATTCGCTCGGAAGCATCCAATGGCAGAATACTATAGGAGGAAATCATACTGATAGGCTTTATTCCATTCAGCAAACAGCCGATGGTGGATATATTTTGGGAGGATATTCCGGTTCATACATTTCAGGCGATAAAACGGAAAACTGCATTGGAAACTGGGACTATTGGATTGTAAAAACCGATTCTCTTGGCAACATTCAATGGCAGAATACCATAGGCGGGACTGATGATGATCGTCTTTTCACCATTCAGCAAACTGCTGATGGAGGATATATAAGTGGTGGGTATTCCAGTTCAAACATTTCAGGCGATAAAACGGAAAATAGCATGGGGGAAGATGATTACTGGATTGTGAAAACCGATTCACTTGGTCAAATCCAATGGCAGAATACCATTGGGGGAATTGATGTTGATAGATTAACTTCTTTACAGCAAACCCTTGATGGTGGGTATATTTTAGGAGGATATTCCTGGTCAAGTATTTCAGGCGATAAAACCGAAAACTTTCTTGGAGGGTGTGATTACTGGATTGTAAAAACCGATGCAAATGGAAATATCCAATGGCAAAATACTATCGGAGGAAATGATTGGGATGAGCTTTATTCCATTCAACAAACCTCTGATGGAGGGTACATTTTTGGAGGCGACTCCCAATCAAATATTTCAAATGATAAAACAGAAAACAGCAATGGATCTGCTGATTACTGGGTTGTAAAAACCGATATGTTGGGAAACATCCAATGGCAAAATACGATTGGGGGAAATAATGGTGATATTCTTTATTCTATTGAGCGAACCGTTGATGATGGATATATTTTGGGTGGATATTCATTGTCAGATATTTCAGGTGACAAAACAGAAAACCGCATTGGATGGTGGGATTATTGGATAGTAAAATTGGATGTTAATGGTAATATTCAGTGGCAAAGTACAATCGGAGGAGACACTACTGAGTATCTTTATTCAATCCAGCAAACCATTGATGGCGGTTATATGCTGGGTGGATATTCGCAATCAAACATTTCAGGCGATAAAACAGAAAATTGCATTGGCCAATATGATTACTGGATAGTAAAACTCTTTCCCGATACTGTTACAGGAATTATCCAACTTCAAAATCAAACATCTAACATTCAAATTTCTCCCAATCCCTCCACCGATTACATCACCATTCAATACAACGTAACATCTGCAAAAGAAACTACGGTGGAGGTTTTTAATATTTATGGGCAGGTTGTAAAACCCCTGACCTCTAAAGGGGGACTTCAGAATACAGGCAAACAGGAAATAACAATTGACATAAAAAATTTACCGGCAGGAATTTATTTTGTGAAAATGAAAGTTGATGGGAAGGAAGAGGTGAAGAAGGTGGTGAAGTTATAAAACCGGCATAGTTACTTTTTCTTGCCATATTCAGCTACCGGTTCGTTCAGCAAAGAGGGAATTGAAATATCCTCATCAATTTTATTCCAATGAATTCCGTAGCCCGAAGGCGAAACTGAAAAATCGGAAAGCTGTTCTTCAGTAGCTTCAGCCAGCCGTTTAGAAATCTTATTTATTTCAAAACGATATTCTTTTTCGCCTTTTTTAATTATGAGATACTTGTTTTTTATTTCGGCACTTACCTTTTTCATTTTATTTTCCTTTTTGTAAGATGTTCCATTGTTCAATAATATAATCCAGGTGATGGTAGATTAACTTTTTAATTTCTCTTTTATCGCGGGGAGAGAAATTAAAAGCAAATGCCTCACGGATTTCAAATTCTGCTTCATCAATCCAGAATTTCGCTTCCATTTCAGCTTTCTGTACGTGAATGTGCATTGGTTCATTACTTTCGTTTGAATAAAAGAAAAACCTCCACCCTTGTATAAATAAAATTGTTGGCATTAAGAATAGTTGATTACAAATTTAATTAAAATTACCCTTTATGAGCACCTGATTAATCAAAGAGTTTACTAGAATATGAGAGTGTTGAATATGTATTGTATAAATTTGAAATTTAAAGATTGACCTTATTTGCTTTGGAAACCCCCCAAATAGAAAAATACCGCCACGATCTGGAGATAATCCGCAACACGGCACAGCAGGTAATTAAAGATTTCAGCTTGCACGGAGTTGAAATTACGTTTTCCGGAAACGAGCTTACGGCTTATGACGAGCTAAAGCAACAGCTCATTCCCGCTTTAGCCAAACTTCATCAAGCCGGAACTTTTACCGCATTGCTTTACCGCATTGATGTGGACGAAAAAAAAGTAAATGAGATTTTGAATAACTCCGCGACAAAAGATATAGCATCTCAATTAGCCAGCCTCGTTATCGAACGTGAGTTTATGAAAGTTCTTTTGCGCAAGCTGTATTCAGGTTCAAAATAATTTATAAATTGGTAAAAAAATAAATAACATGTGGACAGAAGAAAACAACCAATTAAAAAAAACATTCCAGTTTAAAAATTTTATCGAAGCATTTACGTTCATGACACGCGTGGCATTTATTGCCGAAAAAATGAATCACCATCCCGACTGGCGTAACGTGTACAACCGCGTTGAAATCAATTTAAATACACACGATGCCGGTGGAATAGTAACCGAAAAAGACCGGAAGCTTGCCGATGCAATTGATAAATTAGCCGCTTAAAGGTTTTTCATCTGTTGATGGTGACTTCTCGCAAAATCATTTTTTCAATTTTGCTTTTTCCCTGTTGGGCATTTGCCCAACAGGACTCGACTATTTTCGTCACCGATTCTTTGTCAAAGGAAAAATCGGAAAAACAATTAATGGCAGATGATGATTATTTGTTAGACGGCACTTACATGCTGCGAAAAGATTTTCAGATCAGAGCTATTGCCAACTTAATAACGCAGCATGAAACATACAATGATGACATGAACCGTGTTGACAACGAAATACGCAATACCACTTCTAACTTTTCATTTCAGGGCTGGTTTAAGGTTAGCAGGAATATGAATATCGCAATCAATGCAAACATCAGGGCATTTAAAACCGCGGGCTATTCTTCATCGGCATTGGATGTTTTTACATTGGTAAGCGACTCCACATCAAAAACGGTTTTCCGCTCCCTGAATCCTGTGTTTAAAATATTATTGTATGACAGGAAATTCAAATTGTCGTGGCAATCAACTTTTGTTATTCCCGTTTCAAAAGCATTTGATCTGACATATAACCTGAACACATTTCGCGATCCCAACCAGGCGCAATGGATAAACCAATTGTTTTATTCAAAAAACTATTCAGAATATTTTTCATTAAATATGGAACTAACTGCAATTATGCGGTTAGGTCAAACTGATGGAACGCGGGGTTTTACTTTGCGTTTCCCGGTAACACCGGTTTTCAATTATTATTTCAATTCGCATTTGAGGCTGAAAGCGCTTATCGAATTAAACCCGGTAATTTATGAAGATTTTTTTGCAACCTTTTATTTGCGCGAAGGTGCCGGCATAACTTTTTACGCAAACGAGACTTTCTCATTCGATTTGCTTTTTACCTACATGGCATTAGGAAAAAGAGTACCGGCACAAAGCAGCACGGTGCTCGGTACAAAAATAAGTTTTTGAGACAGTTTTCTTATTTAATCGAAACCATTTCCCTGTATTTCGGCAGCGACCACATTTCATCATCCACAGTTAATTCCAGTTTGTCAATGTGCTGACGAATGATTTCAAAATAAGGCTTTACTTTATCACAATAAGCAATCGCCTTATCGCGTGCATGTTCAATGCGGTTGACTTTTTTACGGGCTTCAATCATTTCATCCGTATTTTTTTTGATTGCCGTAATGTGTTCAGAAATATCGTTAATGATATCAATCTGCGTTTCATAAGTGCTTGCTTTTAATCCGATATCTTTCATCCCTTCCACATTTTCAACCAGCAATTTCTGGTATTTGATGGCGGTGGGAATAATATGATTTAAGGCAAGGTCGCCCATCACGCGTGATTCAATCTGGATTTTTTTTGTGTATGTTTCTAAAAGGATTTCATGCCGCGCCTCTGCTTCGCGTTCGCTGAAAATATTATTCGTTTCAAAAAGTTTAATTGATTTTTTTGAAACCATTGCATCCAGCGCCTTGGGTGTAGTAGTAATGTTATTTAAGCCTCTTTTCTTTGCTTCTTTCACCCATTCATCACCGTAACCGTTTCCTTCAAAGCGGATGGCCTTAGATTCGACAATATATCTTCTCAGCACCTGCAGGATTGCATCATCTTTTTTCTGTCCATTTTCAATCAATCCATCAACTTCTTTGCGAAATGCATTCAGCTGGTCAGCAACAATAACATTAAGCATACCCATTGCAGCCGAACAGTTTGCCGATGAACCCACCGCACGGAATTCAAATTTATTTCCTGTAAATGCAAATGGTGAAGTTCTGTTCCGGTCTGTGTTGTCCAAAAGAATTTCGGGGATGCGACCTATGTTAATTTTAATATCCGTTTTTTCTTCGGGGCTTAATTTTTCCTTCTTCACTTTTTTCTCAATCTCATCAAGCACATTGCTCAGTTGCCCGCCTAAAAATATCGACATAATTGCCGGGGGTGCTTCGTTAGCTCCCAACCGATGATCATTATTTGCTGAAGCAATGCTTGCCCTCAGCAAATCAGCATGTTCAAATACAGCTTTAATAGTGGTGATAAAAAAAGTGAGAAACCAGAGATTGGTTTTCGGAGTGTTTCCGGGCGATAAAAGATTTTTCCCGGTATTTGTACTCAGGCTCCAGTTATTGTGCTTGCCCGAACCGTTGATTCCTGCATACGGCTTTTCGTGCAGCAGCACTTTAAAATGATGACGTTTTGCAACTTTATCCATCAAATCCATCAGTAATTGATTATGATCAACAGCCAGGTTTATTTCTTCGAATACAGGCGCACATTCAAATTGTGATGGCGCTACTTCATTGTGACGTGTTTTTAACGGGATGCCTAATTTGTGCGATTCAATTTCAAAGTCCGACATGAATGAAGCCACGCGTGAAGGAATGGAGCCGAAGTAATGATCTTCCAGTTGCTGACCTTTTGCAGGGGCGTGTCCGAATAAAGTTCGGCCGGTCATTTCCAAATCGGGTCGGGCATAATAAATATCGGTATCAATTAAAAAATATTCCTGTTCCACACCCAGCGTGGCAAATACACGCGTAACAGTCTTGTCGAAATACTGGCAAACCGGAACAGCTGCAGCATCCAACGCATGCAATGCTTTTAATAAAGGAGTTTTATAATCGAGTGTTTCACCGGTGTACGAAACAAAAATTGTTGGAATACACAACGTTTTTCCCGACCGGCTCTCCATAATGAAAGCAGGAGATGACGGATCCCAGGCTGTATAGCCCCGTGCTTCAAAAGTATTGCGAATGCCGCCACTCGGAAAGCTTGAAGCATCGGGCTCCTGCTGAGCCAATGCACTTCCCGAAAAATTTTCTATCGCCTTCATATCATGGCTCAGTTCAAAAAACGAATCGTGTTTTTCGGCAGTCGAACCCGTCAGCGGCTGAAACCAGTGTGTGTAATGCGTGGCTCCTTTATTTATTGCCCATGCCATCATGGCGGTGGCAACCTGTTCGGCTACTTTTCGGTTTATCTGTTGCGCGCTTTCAATTGCAGAGCTGACTTCTTTAAAAACTTCTTTCGAAAGAAATTTCTGCATTGTATCTTTCGAAAATACATTGCTTCCGAAATAATCTGAAATTTTTGGTGATGG
>JBIOHJ010000080.1:0-15768 GCA_044448905.1 Bacteroidia bacterium
AACATCGGGTTTAACCCTGCCGTCAGATGTAGGGCCATTGCTGCTGAATGAAGCGTAATTTTCCAGGTCATCTACAGCACCAATTGCGAGGATGCTGTCGGCATCGGCAGGAGCGCCTATAAAATTCCAGGGGTCATTCCCGCTATTACCAGCACTGTTACAAACAATCATTCCTTTCTTAGCGGCAAAGTCAGCAGCACGGGTAGATGGGGCGGTATTACCATCCATATCATTATAAGTATGATTGTGAGCAGGATCATCAAACTCAGTATAGCCAAGTGATGAATTTATAACATCGGCACCCACACTGTCAGCAAATTCGGCAGCCTCAGCCCAATTGTATTCTTCAATGAGGTATTCGGTTGCAGCATCTTCAGAACGAAGAAGCCAAAATTTTGCATGAGGTGCAGTGCCCACAATATTTCCCGGCCAGTTACCACCGATTATTGAAAGCACCATTGAACCATGCGAGCTATTATCGTAAACATTCGTTTCATTATCCACAAAATCGCGCGTTCCCAGTACCTGGTTATTTGCAAACAGGCTGTCAAAAGCATCCATGTTATCGGCATTTTCAAAGCCGGCATCAATCACTGCAATATGAATACCCGTTCCTGTAAACCCGTTATCATGCATCAGGTCGCCACCAATCATCTGAATCTGGTTGAGCGAAGGGCCATAATCAAAACTGGCTGTCCGGTTAGCGTTACCATTATACATTTCATCGGTGCGAAGCAATTCATTACTGAATTTATTGTAGGGAATATTATTTCCTCCTGCATGCCTTCCGACATTATTTACATTAACAACATAAGGTAAATTAGAAATTGCGTTTAACACGCTGGAGCTTGAAGTTTGAATAATAACAGCGTTCAGCCATTTTGTACGACCAAGAATTGCTGCACCGGTACCTGAAATTCCGCTTATGTAAGCAGGATTTACCGGCAGGTCCGCACTGTCAATGGGAATATTCTGGTTGGTTCTGCGCTGGATGGCTCTTGACGAAAGATACGCGGAAGGGTTGCTAAATGAGAATGGGGAATTATTTTTATTAGCAAGCCGGACTACATATTTGTCCTGTGCAAAAATCTGAAGACTTAGAAAAGTTAATAGCAGCGTAAATATTTTTTTCATTATGAGGGTAGTTTCAGTTATTGAATGAAATTAATTTTTCTGAATAATAAATATAATTTTCAAGAGAGTCGTATAGTGTAGGATAAGGATAAGGATCCCCTTTATAATACCCTCGAAAATCTATCTTATAATACAATCCTATTCCGTTTGCATATTTCTCGACTGCATAATCCTTTCTGTAAAAGTGATCATCTTCATCGCTATGCAAAACGTTAAGGGTAGAATCGAAAACTAAATTATTCTGTACATCCGGATCGTTTAAAGATGTAATTTCATAAAGCTCTTCACCTAAACAGTTTTTGCTATTTCCATTCCAGGTCTTATTTAATTTAGAAGGAAAAATAAGTTTTACGTATGTAATGTTATCTTCCTTTTTTTCTGCATTAAAAGAATTAACATTTGCAGTCCAGACTTTATGTATTATCCAGGCTTGTGACGAGTTGGTCCGTTTGTATCTTTCTATCCGTAAAGTCGGCCTTCCTTCAATATCTGTAAAGACAGATTCAATTATTTCTTTAATCTGAAATTGAAATGTATCCGTTGAATTATCAAAGTCGTCTTTAACTATTGAATCCACATCATAGATTAATTCATGCCCGACATTTGATGGAAAATAGTTGAAACTTTCGCTTACAATTTCCTTATTCTCTTTTTTGCAGGTTGAAAACGAAAACACTAAACACAGGAAAAAGCAATATAAAATTAAACAGCGCATCAATATTAATTGGAATAACTAATGAGTGTTTCAGTATAAATTGTGTACGATTCAAACGGATCATTTACCGGTTGAGGGTATTTATATTTGGCAATGTGTGTTTGTTTATAATACATGCCAACACCTATTGCATATTTTTCTATTTTATAATCTTTTTCAATTATAAAATCATCTTCATCGCTTTGCAGAACGGTGAGTGTTGAATCGAAAACCATATTATTCTGCACATCGGGATCGTTTACAGAAATATATTCGTAAAGCTCCTCGCCCAAATTGTTTTTACTGTTTCCGTTCCAGGTATCATTTATTTCAGGAGGAAAAATTAGTTTCACATAAGTAATATTCTCTTCATCCTTCTCAACATTTTTATCTGTTTTAGTGGCAGTCCATACTTTATAGATAACCCAATTGGCGGATGTTGTTTGCCGCTTATATCTTTCGAGGCGCAATGTGAGGCGTCCTTCCAGGTCGCGCAGAGTATCCTGTATTATTTCTTTTACCTGGAAATGCAATGAAGTATCCTTCCCTGTAAAAGCATCTTTATAAGAAGAGTCCACATCGTAAATTAATTCATGCCCGATATTATCAGGAAAATAATCATAACCCAGGAAAACAGGTGGTACTATTGCCGTATCTTTTTTGCACGAAGAAATTGCAACTATGCAAATTGCGATGAGCAGTATATTTTTTTTCATGATGAACAGTTTTCTAATTTACAGGATTCAACATTCCCTTTTCTATAAACCCTCCGCCAATTACATCATCACCATCATAGAACACTGCGCTTTGACCGGGAGCAATGGCTGAGACTTTGTCATGAAATAATACGTGTATTCTGCTATCATGTTGCGCCAGCATGCTCATCGTTCCTGCATCTTTATAACGGATTTTTGTAACGGCTTCTGTTCCGGTATCAAGAGAGTTATATTTTATAAGGTTAATATCGCGCACCCACATTTCCTGTTTCTTCAATTCTTCAAATGTACCCAATACAACGGTATTTGTTTCGGGCATAATTTCCGTTACAAACATGGGTTCGCCCAGAGCAATTTCCAATCCTCTTCGCTGACCAATGGTATAAAACGGGTAGCCTTTATGTTTTCCTAAAACTTTCCCTTCGGCAGAAACAAAATTTCCGCCATCCAGTTTTTCTTCAATGTTTTTAACACGGTGTTTAAGAAATGAGCGGTAATCATTATTGGGAACAAAACATATTTCGTAGCTCTCGCTTTTTTTTGCGAGCTCGGTAAAACCCATCTCGTCAGCCAAGCTGCGGATTTCGGTTTTACGATATTTACCAATTGGAAATTTTGTCCGCGCAAGCAGCTTTTGCGAAAGCCCCCACAATACGTAGCTTTGGTCTTTGTGTCCGTCTAATCCTTTTGAAACGAGGGAGCGACCATTCTCTTCTCTGACATTTGCATAATGTCCAGTTGCAATAAATTCACAATCCAGCATATCGGCACGTTTCATAAGCGCTTCCCATTTTATGTGGGTGTTGCATAGCACGCAGGGGTTAGGCGTACGGCCTGCCATGTATTCATCCACAAAATTGTCAATCACAAAATCGCCAAACTCGCTGCGGATGTCGAGGATGTAATGTGGAAATCCTTTTTCAACGGCTATGCTGCGCGCATCGTTAATCGAATCGAGCGAACAGCAGCCGGTTTCTTTTTTCGAAGTGCCTGATGATGCATAGTCCCATGTTTTCATAGTAATGCCGATTACTTCATAACCTTCGTCATGAAGCATTAGGGAGGTAACACTGCTGTCAATTCCTCCGCTCATGGCAACTAATATGCGACCGTTTTTTGACATTGGTAAATTGGGTAATTTGGTAATTAAGGTAATTAGCTAATTCGGAATAAAACCAATTACCTTAATTACCTATTTACCTAAGTACTAATTAACAGCAAAGATAAGTTGAAAAAAGCGATTACTTCTCAGGCACAAGTAATCCATTTGTATAATATTCAACAGAGTCTTTAACACCTTCGTAATTAAAATAACTCCATGCGCCTTCGCGGTTTCCGTTTTTAAATATGCCGGTAAACCAAAGGTTGCCGTTGGTGTGATACATTTTTAAAACCCCTTCATACGAATCGTTTTTATACACAGCATCCAGCTTTACTTTTCCGTCTTTAAAATATTGTTTGAACGGACCGTTGCGTTTGCCGTTTACCCACACGGTTTCTTCGGCAAGAAGGCCGTTATCGTAATAAACTTTCCATGCCCCGTTTTTTGTTCCTGATTTGTACGATTCGATTGCAGTGAGCGTGTCCAATTCATTGTAATATTTCCATACACTGTCTTTTTTCTGGTCAATATAAAAACCGGTGGCTTTTATTTTTCCTGTTTCGTGAAATAATGTCGCAACCGATTGTTTTTTGGTTTTGCTGTTAACGATAACGCCCTGGAGCTTCCCGTTCTTATAAAATGTTTTTGTGGTGTCGACCGGCTTGCCGTTTTTGAAAAACGAAATGGTAAAGAGCGTATCGTTTTCGTAATAACGTTTCCATATACCCTGCTTTAAGCCTTTTGCATCGGTGCGGTTAATGGTATCGCCTTTATAGATGCGGAAAGATTGGGCGGGCAGCAGCAGCGGCAACAACAGGAGCAGGAAAATAATTTTATGTTTCATTAGCAGCAAAGATAAAAATTTCGACTGTGGCGAGGAATTAAGGGAGATACAAGACATAAGTATCAAGTATCAAGACACAAATATCAAGTAGTAAGTAGCAGGACAATGTTACACTCTCAACCAAAACATTGCCTATCTTCGTTTCTTGAAAAACATTTACATCCTTGCTTTTTTTGTTATTTCAATTGCTAATTCTTTTGCGCAGCAGGTTACTTTTCAGAAAACGTATGGCGGAACAGGTACTGATCAGGGCTTTTCCGTTCAGCAGACGCTTGACAGCGGGTATATAATTGCAGGACATACCAATAGTTTCGGTGCAGGTAGTTTTGATTTTTATTTAATTAAGACCGATGTCAATGGTAATACATTATGGACTAAAACTTATGGCGGAATTAATGGTGAATATTTTTATAATAATCGTGGTGCAGTAAAGCAAACGGTTGATAGCGGATATATTATTGCAGGTAGCACGTCAAGTTTTGGAGCTGCAGGTGAAGATGGTTTTGTAATTAAAATAGATAACAACGGGGATACGTTATGGACAAAAACATATGGCGGGTTAGATTTTGATGTCTTATATTCAATTCAGCAAACAGATGATGGCGGCTATATTATATCAGGTTCATCTTTGAGCTTTGTCACAACTACCTCTTATAATACCGATGTTTATTTGATTAAGACAGACGGTATTGGTGATACTTTATGGACAAAAACTTATGAAACAGATGGTGGTCATGGTAATTCAGTTCAGCAAACCAATGATGGTGGTTTTTTCATTACCGGAACAACATCAACATCCAATATTGCTGTTTTTTTGATAAAAACAAATACTCTTGGAGATACCTTGTGGACAAAAACTCTTGATGGAATATCTTATGAAAATGGCGAGGCAGGGCAACAAACAAATGATGGTGGTTATATTATTACTGGTGAAATAAATTCCATTGCCACAAACAATGACATTTTTTTAATTAAGACTGATGCCAATGGCGATACCTTGTGGATAAAAACTTACGGAAACAGTAGTAGTGATGTCGGCTATTCAGTTCAGCAAACAAGTGATGACGGGTATATTATTGCCGGAAGAATAAGTTTAACTGGAAATATTCCAAGGGCATCTATGATTAAGACTAATGTCAACGGAGATACCTTATGGACTAAAGTTTATAGTAATTCAGGCAGTATGCTAAGATCAGTTCAACAAACATATGATGGCGGATATATTGCTGTTGGGCAGATTAGCTCAGTTGCCGGTGGTGTCGATATTTATTTAATAAAAACTGATTCTCTCGGTAACAGCGTATGTATTGAAAGCAGTTCGAATACTATCGTAACCACCACATCCGGCATCATTCTCGTAAATTCACCAACACTTGTTAATGCCACAAATACTATTATAACATCACCCGCTACAACTGTTAGCGGCCCTGCTACAAATACTACTACCTGTACTACCGTAGGTATTCAATCCGCAATTCCCAATCCGCAATTCGCAATTACCATTTCTCCCAACCCAGCAACAAATAACTTTACAATTACTTTTCCTAACACCATCCATACCGGAGCAATTAATATTTACAATGTTCTCGGAGAAAAGATTATTGAAGAAAATATTCTTAACACTTCACAAAAAGAAATTCATCTTAATAATATTGCTTCGGGAATTTACAATTGTGTAATTACTTCGGAGAATGAAAAGGTAAGTAAGAAGCTTGCTGTTATAAAGGAATAAATCATTTTTCTTGTCTTGCTACTTCCTACTTATGTCTTATGTCTTCCAATCATAAACATTTCCTTGCTGCTGCTTTGCGTGCTTTTGGGACGGAGAATGTGCACTTCGGTAAAATATTTTTTCAGCTCATCGCGAAAGGGCATGGTATCTTCTCCTTCAAACATTTTGCAAACAAAATTTCCGTTTGGCTTTAAAAACTTTTTTGCTGTTTCCAAAGCAAGTACGCATAAATCATAAGAGCGTGCCTGGTCGGTAAATTTATTGCCTGTGGTGTTGGGAGCCATATCGGAAATTACGCAGTCAAATAATTGATGAGTTAATGAGTTGATGAATTGGTGAATTACATCATCATTGAGTTCGTTTAAATCGGTAACTACGAAAACGGCATTGGGTAAACTAATGGTTACGGGTTTTAAATCTATTCCTAATATTTTTCCTTTGTCGCCAACTTTTTTTGAAGCATATTGCGCCCACGAGCCGGGCGATGCGCCTAAGTCCATTATATAATCTCCGGCATGGATTATTTTAAAGCGGTTATCAATTTCCTCTAATTTGTAAATGGAACGCGCTGCAAAATTTTCTTGCTTTGCTTTGCGGGCGTAGTGGTCGTTAGGTTTGTAAGGCATTGGGGAAATTATGAATTAAGAATTATAAGTTAGAGATTTTCAAAAGTCTAAAAAATCGTCCAATGCTCTTCGCTCTTTTTTTGTGGGCCTTCCTTCGCCCTTCATGCGGTAAGTTCGGACAGCAATGGCGTGAAGCTTCATGCGTTCAATTTCTTCTGCGGGAGTTACCTCTTTATAAAAATCAACAACCTGTTTTGCCGACATTCTTTTATCGGCAATATCAATTACTTCGTATTGAAATGTAAATGCTTTTTTCCGGACGAAAATTATTTCTCCTTTTTTCACATGATGAGATGCCTTAACAGGATTCCCGTTAATCACAATTTTTCCGTTCTCGCAATTTTCAGCAGCAAGCGAACGGGTTTTAAAAATCCTCACTGCCCACAGATATTTGTCAATCCGGACTTTGTCAATTGTCATTTGTAATACATTAAACTTTGAATGCAGACGATTTTGTCTGCATCCAGACTGAAACGTCTGGACTTTCGCCTACTTTTGCGCCCTTAAAATTATCAGCCAAAATTATGGGTTTAAAATGTGGTATTGTAGGGTTGCCTAATGTGGGTAAATCCACTTTATTTAATTGCTTATCGAACGCCAAAGCACAGGCGGCAAATTTCCCTTTTTGTACAATTGAGCCCAACCTCGGAGTAATTACCGTACCCGATGAACGATTGAATAAGCTTGCTGAAATTGTAAAACCGCAAAAGATAACACCCACTACAGTTGAAATTGTTGACATTGCAGGTTTGGTAAAAGGAGCCAGCAAGGGTGAAGGTTTGGGAAACCAGTTTTTAGCAAACATCCGCGAAACCGAAGCCATTATTCATATACTCCGTTGTTTTGATGATCCGAATATCATACATGTTGATGGCTCGGTAAACCCGGTTCGTGATAAAGAAACTATTGATATTGAACTCGGCCTTAAAGACCTTGAAACGATTGAAAAAAAAATTCAGCGGGTTGAAAAGATTGCAAAGGTTGGGAATGATAAAGAAGCTAAGAAAGAATACGAAACGCTTCTTATATATAAGAAGCATCTCGAGTCGGGACAACCTGCCCGTTCAGCACCGGTTGCCGATGAAGACCGTAAATACGCAGCCGATAGTTTTTTATTGACTGAAAAACCTGTGATGTATGTATGCAACGTGGACGAACGCTCTCTCCTAACCGGAAATAAATATGTTGACGCAGTTAAAGAGGCAACCAAAAATGAAAAAACCGAGTTGCTCATAATTGATGCTGCCATAGAAGCTGAAATTGCCACATTGGAAACTTTCGAGGAACGACAGATGTTTTTAAATGATTTGGGATTGACTGAATCGGGTGTTTCAAAGCTTGTACATTCCGCTTACCATTTGCTCGACCTTCAAACATTTTTTACTGCCGGGGAAAAAGAAGTTCGTGCCTGGACATTTCATAAAGGAATGACTGCACCGCAAACAGCGGGAATCATTCATACCGATTTTGAAAAAGGTTTTATCCGTGCCGAAGTAATTAAATTATCCGATTACTTTAAATACGGAACAGAGCAAGCTTGCAAAGAAGCCGGTAAAATGTCGGTTGAAGGAAAGGAGTATCTTGTACAGGATGGAGATGTGATATTTTTCAGGTTTAATGTTTAGCACAGGGTTCCCTTAAAACATCTTTAAAAAAGACCGTCCCGCCTTAGGCGGGACGGTCTCTGCAAAAAAGAAGAGAAATTACTGTGCTATGTGCGCCCTGAGCAAATTACCTTTGGCTGCACTGTGACGCAATCTTTTAATACCGCTGTCTTTAATCTGGCGTACACGTTCGCGTGTCATATTAAGCTTGCTGCTTATTTCTTCGAGTGTAAATGCGCGGGGTTCTCCAATTCCGTAAAACAAACGCAACACATCACTTTCTTTATTTGGCAATGAATTGAGCGAGCGCATAACATCATGATGAACCGATTCAGCCATCAAAATATCATCAGTATGAGGAGTAGTGGTGTTTGCCATTACATCGAGCAAGCTGCCTGAATCTTCTTTTGAATCAAGCGGTGCATCAACCGAAACAGCTTTGCCCGAAGTTCCCATTACTTCACGAATCTGCTCTTTAGTCATTTCTAGAACATTCGATAATTCATCAGCGCTGGGTTCTCTTTCAAATTCCTGCTCAAGCTGAATAAACGCTTTACGGATTTTATTTAAAGCTCCGAGCTTGTTCAATGGGAGCCTAACTATTCGTGCCTGTTCTGCCAAAGCCTGTAAAATAGACTGGCGAATCCACCACACTGCATATGAGATAAATTTAAACCCTTTGGTTTCATCAAACTTCTTTGCTGCTTTTATCAAACCTAAGTTGCCTTCGTTAATCAAATCGAGCAAGCTCAACCCCTGGTTTTGGTATTGCTTGGCAACCGACACAACAAAACGCAGGTTGGCTTTTACTAATTTATCTAAAGCCGCCTGGTCGCCTTCACGGATTCTGCGGGCTAAACGGGGCTCTTCATCAGGGGTAATCATGCTCTCTTTAGCAATATCCTGGAGATATTTCTCAAGCGAGGCACTATCCCTGTTGGTAATTGACTGGGTAATTTTAAGCTGTCTCATTATATTATTTCTGGTTTTTTGTTATTAGAATAAATGGTGTTTTACTGATAAGACGTTTAAGGATGGCTCAAAGTTGGTGCCATGGCTTTTTTTATATTTCTTTTGACAATTAGCTGACAATAGTTCAGTTCATTTAAAGTGTTAGGCATCTTAACGAAAGCAGATTTTAAAATATTGTATGGGGAACAAAAAAATATTTGAAAACTGAAAGAACTTAAAACCAATGGATTGATTACTTATTGTTTCTTTATTTTAATGGACACAAGGTATAATAAGTTTAATGAATTTCAACTAAAGATTTGGTAAAAAATCAAAATAATTCCTAACATTTAAATGTGAGAAAACAAAAAGCTGTTCAGGAATCTTTACCGGTATCCTTATTCCGGAAATGAATAGAGATTGGAACTCCCTCAAAATCAAAATTTTCGCGCATTTTATTTTCAATATATCTTCGATAAGATTCAGGAACATATTGAGGTAGGTTGGTAAAAAATGCAAACCGGGGAGTATCGGTTGGAAGTTGCATGACATACTTTATGCTTATAGTTTTTCCTTTTACATAGGGTGGGGGATGAGATTCAATAAAAGGTAAAATCAGTTTATTGAGTTTTGAGGTTGGTATTTTTTGTTTCCGGTTTTTAAAAACTTCGAGGGCAGTAGAAAGCGCTTTATGAATTCGCTGCTTGTCGGTTACCGAAATATACAGGATGGGTACATTAACAAAAGGAACCGTGTGCTCTCTTACAGCAATATCATAAGCTTTCACATTTTTTTCCTTTTCTGGAATCAAATCCCATTTATTAACAAGAATTACAATTCCTTTTTTATTGCGATCGGCTAAATGAAAAATATTAATATCCTGAACAGTCATTCCTTTTGTAGCATCAATCATCAAAAGGCATACATCGGCTTCTTCAATGGAACGAATTGCACGCATCACTGAATAAAACTCAATGTCTTCTTTAACTTTATTTTTCCTTCGAATGCCGGCTGTATCTACTAAGAAAAAATCGAAACCATAAGATTGGTAGCGAACATAAATAGAATCGCGGGTAGTTCCGGCAACAGGTGTTACAATGGTTCTTTTTTCACCAATCAATTCATTTAACAAAGATGATTTGCCAACATTGGGCTGACCAATAATAGCAATCTTTGGAATATTGGGATCTAAAGGAGGTTCTACTTTTATATCTTTTATTAAGGCGTCAAGCAATTCACCGGTACCTGAACCGCTCGCTGATGAAATAGGGTAGATTTCACCAAGCCCTAATTTGTAAAACTCACCGGTCTCTAAATCCCGCTGATAATGGTCGACTTTGTTTACAACTACAAAAATTTTCTTTTTTGATTTTCTCAACAATTTAGCAACTTCCTGGTCAAGGTCAGTTAAGCCTGTTGTTACATCAACAAGGAAAAGAATTACCGAAGCCTCGTCAATGGCAAGCTGCACCTGGCTCCTTATTTCAGTAGCAAAATCATCCTCTTTGTCAAAAACATATCCACCGGTATCAATTACCGAAAATGTTTTCCCATTCCATTCCGACTTGCCGTAATTCCGATCGCGGGTAACTCCGCTTATTTCATCAACAATGGCGTCCCGAGATTCGGTAAGCCGGTTAAATAAAGTTGATTTGCCTACATTTGGTCTTCCCACTATGGCTACTATATTACTCATTTTCTCTTTGTCTTAAATAAATCATTTATTGTACCGAATTGGTTACTCATCGTATCCAAAGCGTTTCAGTTTTTGCTCATCATCTCTCCACTTATCGCTAATCTTTACAGTAAGGCTTAGGAAAATTTTTTTTTGCAGGAATTTTTCCAAATGAAGCCGTGCTTCTGTACCGGTTCTCTTTATAGCTTCGCCTTTATGCCCGAGTATGATTGCTTTTTGCGATTCGCGCATTACATATATAATCGCATTAATCTTAATTATTTTTTCTTCTTCTTTAAACGAGTCAATCACCACTTCAACACTATATGGAATTTCTTTCTGATAATTCAATAATATTTTTTCGCGTATTATTTCAGATGCCATAAAACGCTCGCTGCGGTCGGTAATATCATCTTTTGAAAAGTAGGGAGGGCTTTCGGGCAAATACTCAATAATTTTTTTCTGCAAAGTTTTGAGATTAAAATTTTCAAGTGCCGAAACCGGGATCAGTTCAGCCGGCTTCAAAATTTTTTTCCAGTAATCAGCCATCAGCTCCAGTTTATCCTGATCAGATAAATCAATCTTACTGATCGCTACAAATAAAGGTTGTTTTAGTTTTTTAATTTTTTTCAAAACCTCTTCATCGGCAACTTTTTCGCCTGCTTCTACAACAAGAATCACAATATCCGATTCGGGAAAAGAACTGTCAACGCTTTTCATCATTTTGCTATGAAGCTTGTAGACAGGTTGCAAAATGCCGGGAGTATCAGAAAAAATAATCTGAAAATTTTCCCCATTCAAAACCCCTTTAATAAGGTGCCGTGTGGTTTGCGCTTTATGTGTAACGATTGATAAATCTTCGCCCAACAATTTATTCATTAATGTTGATTTTCCAACATTAGGTTTACCTACAATAGAAACAAATCCGGCTTTGTGTGACATTTTATTGAAGGGCTATAAAAAAAACTTTCCGTCCTGATTAATCGGGACGGAAAGCTCTGATTGGTAGCGGGGGCAGGATTCGAACCTACGACCTTTGGGTTATGAGCCCAACGAGCTACCACTGCTCCACCCCGCACTGTTTTTTGGACTGCAAATGTATTCTATCTTATGATACGGGCAAAAAAAAGTCCCGATTTTTTTCGGGACTTTTTTGTTTCTACAAAAGTACGCTTAAAACTTTTCTCCTTCAGGTTTTACATCATCCTCATCATCCTCTTCGTCATCATCATGGGTAAGAAGTTCGCCCCATTCGCGGGTAGGGCCTCCCATATTTTCACGAAATTCATCGAGCTTTTCATCTTCATGCCCCGGACCACTACCTATATCAATAATATTTTCAGTTCCCAATAATTCTTCAACTGGCGGAGGCGCCATTGGTATTTCTTTTATTCTTTCAATTTTCGGTTTAGGGATTACAGGTGACGGTATTGCTGCTGTTTTTTTTGCAGCACGCTTATCGGCAGCCTTTTTTACAATTTTCTTTACAGTCTTCTTTACAGCCTTCTTAACTTTCTTAACTTTCTTTACGGCCTTTTTAACAGCTTTCTTAACCGCCTTCCTGGCAACAACTTTTTTTGCTTTTGCTTTATTAGCCTTTTTTTTAACTGGCTTTTTAGCTTTGGTTTTTTTTGCTGTTTTCTTTTTTGATGAAGATTTTTTTGCAGAAGCTTTACGGGCTTTTGAAGTTTTGCCTTTCGATTTCTTTTTTGTTGCCATGGGTTTATGAATTAAAATTTTGTTTAGGGTAATTGGTAAAAATCATTGACACAAATTTAAAAGCAAAAAACTGACATTTTAAAATTATATGCAAATTTTTTTTGTTTTTTTTCGTTTACAGATGCCCCCTGCTTTTAAAAGCCTTTAAAGATTGACAACATAATTTTTTACTTTTGTTTCCGTTATAGCAACGATACTTACTAATTATGACCTTAAAACAAGGTATTTTCATCATTTTAGCGCTTGTTTCGGCAGTTTTTGGGGGATGCCAGAAAGATGTTCCGGTATTAGGAGAGGATACAAATGAGGTAGTAACCCCAAAAGACTCGGTTTATATTCAATATATAGCCCTGTTTTCTTTCCCGGTTAATGACCCAAATACAGGAGATCCATGGGATGAAACCAGTTCCCCGATCGACCCGCTGGACTCATTAGGACCTGATATTTTCTTCAATTCCTATAATTATAATGATCCGGCAGATACTTTAGATGATTTCAGCTTTTACCAGGAAACCCATTTTGCGAACGTGAGTGATACCGATACCATAGTTTATTATTTTACAACCCCGGTTTTTATCCCCCATTTTTATGATTCGCTGTATTTACGCATGTACGATGGCGAATACAGTGCAATTGTTGATTCCACGCTGATGGATAGTATTTATTTCAAAATTGGTCCCGATACGTTGCTGCCCCAGCCCTATATTCCTTACGTATCAGGAACCGGCTATAATGGTTCGCAGGTTATCATCGGACTTCAGTGGAAATAGTTTAGTAATGCCATTCAGTTTGAGAATAGCCGGTTTAAGCGATTCGAAACTATTATCCGAATTAGGAATGGTTTGTTTTACTGAAGCGTTCTCGAAATATAATTCGCCCGAAGATTTAAAAGTTTTTCTGACTGAGACTTATAAAGAGGAAAAAATTAAAGCAGAGTTAAGCAATAATAACTTTTTGTTTATAATAGCAGAAGATGACAAAAGAGAAGCAATAGGCTATGTAAAATTGAACCGCAATGAAATGCCTGAAGAGTTAGCCGGAACGCGCTCAATGCAAATTGAACGGATTTATGTTAGAGAAAAAATAAAAGGCAAAAAAGTTGGCGCCATGTTGATGGAGAAGTGCATAGCAATTGCACAATCAGAAAATTACGATTCAATCTGGCTGGGTGTTTGGCAGGAAAATAAAACGGCAATAGATTTTTATTTTAAATGGGGATTTGAAATATTCGGGTTCAAGCAATTTAAAATCGGCAACAAAGTGGATGACGATTTTATGATGAAAAAAGATTTAAAAGATTTACCCTAATGAAAATTCAAAGAATAAAATGGACAATCCGGAAATTTAATTTTGATTTCCCGGTTGGAATGTTTCCGGTTATTATTGAGAGGTTAAGGGGAACGGCTCCGCGGATTGAAGAAATAATAAAAAATATTCCGGAAAAAAATCTTGAACAAAGCATAAATAATGCGTGGTCGGTAAAACAACATATTGGTCATTTGTCCGATTTGGAGGAATTGCACGAAAGCAGGATTGATGATTTTAAAAACGGATTAAGAACACTTCGACCTGCTGATATGACTAATCTGAAAACCAACGAAGCAAATCATAATAGTGCTGCTATCGGAAAATTAATCTCCGATTTCAGAAACGCACGTAATCATTTTATCAGCCGTATCGAAAATAAAACTGAATATGAATTACTGGTTTCATCCATTCATCCGCGATTGAATCAGCCCATGCGTTTGATTGACATGACATTTTTTGTTGCCGAGCACGATGACCAGCATGTGACAATTATGAGAGAAATTATTTCATAATTTATAACTTTGCTTTCTCTTAGTCTCCAAACTTCGAACTAAATATTTAAACTAACCTCATGGGACGAGCTTTTGAAAAAAGAAAATATAAAATGTTTGCCCGCTATGATAAAATGGCGAAGGCATTTACGCGTATCGGTAAGGAAATTGCCATTGCTGTTAAACAGGGCGGACCTCATCCTGATGGTAATCCCCGTCTTCGCATGGCTATTCAAAATGCCAAAGGCGCAAACATGCCAAAAGATAAAGTAGAAGCAGCCATAAAAAAGGCATCGGCAAAATCAGAAAAAGGTTTTGAGGAATTAGTTTATGAAGGTTATGCCCCACACGGTGTGGCAATTTTGATAGAAACCGCTACAGATAACCCTGTGCGAACGGTTGCGAATATCCGTATGCATTTTGACCGTGGAAACGGAGCATTAGGCAAAACCGGTTCACTCGATTTTTTGTTTGAGCGTAAAGGAGTTTTTAAAATTCAAAAAGGAAATTTAAATCTCGATGAGATGGAACTTGAATTAATTGATGCAGGATTGCAGGATATGGCTTTTGATGAAAATGAAGTTTACATTTATACTTCATTTAATGATTTCGGATCAATGTCAAAGGCATTGGAAGAAAAAGGAATTTCCATAATCAGTGCCGAAAAACAACGCATCCCTTCAAATTTTGTTGAGCTGAGCGAAAAACACCAGGAGGAAGTGATTCGCTTAGTGGAGACCCTTGAAGATGATGATGATGTGCAAAGCGTTTATCATAACCTGAAATAAAAAATCAGTTTTGCAAAAAACAAAAAGCCCCCGGATATTTATCATCCGGGGGCTTTTTGTTTTTTGATTTATTTCAATTAATTATTCAAGGATATTTTTCTTACAATATTTCCACCTGATGTGCGGAGTTCTACAAAATAAATTCCGTTTGGCTCATTGCTCAAATCAACTGTTGATAATTCGCCTGAGGTAGTTTTAGGAACAGAAGAAAAAACCATTTGTCCCAAAGCATTGGTAACAATTATCTGCATCTGCTCAGGGTTTTCAAATTGTGTTGAAACATTCAGCAAACCGTTGGTAGGATTTGGATAAATGTTAATAGAGGCACCATCAATATTTTCGCTGATGCCTACCGTAGAATTACCAATATCATCTATGTAAAGA
>JBIOHJ010000081.1:0-15368 GCA_044448905.1 Bacteroidia bacterium
ATCGGGTTCATCATCAACTAAAAGTATTTTTATCTGCTTGTTATCCATTCTTTTTCCGAATCAAAACTACCGCCAGCATGTTATTAAATTGTTAAATGCAGATTACCGAATTGTTACTGCATTATAATCAGTGTAAATATTCTGCAAAGATAGTGTTAGCGGGGAGAGTTCGTTCCTCTTTGTTTAAAAGAAAAAAACAATCAAAATTATACCGGGCGAAATTATTTTGAAACAAAAACACTTTCAGGTATGGCATCCTCAGAAACAAGCACCTGATTGTACCATGAGTTTTGCATTTCTTTAAGCTTTGCTGATTTTTTGTACAGTTTCTTTGTTACCCCTTGCTTTTTGGGCAATTCGGTTTCAGATGAAGAATTCAGAAATTCAAAAAGCCTTTTGTATTCATATCTATAATCGCTGATATAATCTTTTTGTTTTACCGGGAGCACATTTTCAATTAGTGATGAAAGAAAGTATTCATGATTTGATTTTGCTTCATTACTATCGTCAGTTATATCTCTTATGACATGAACATATTTTGCATTTACATCTTTAATAATATAGTCATTGAAAAGCGGTTTAAAATTTAATGATGATTGAAAACGATAAGCTAAAATTGTTGCAGCGGGTTTTGTTTTAGAAAGATAAAGCGACATTAGCTTATGGAATGCGTCCAGGCAATTTGTGCTTGAACCAAGCTTATCGTAATCACCCATATTGAATTGGGATTCTTCAAAACGCTTATCATTGATAATGTCGAATATCAGTTCAAAGAATATTGAATTATGAATGCTGAACGATGTTTGCGGATAACGCAGCAGACTGTCAATTAAAGCATCCGTTCCTTCGAAAATGCAAATATCCGGATGTCTTTGCATAAGATGAATCAGAAATTCAGTGTTGCCTGTTTGTTCGCCTGAAACGAAAACTATTTTCGGATGTGCTGATTTTTTTTTGTGCATAAATACATGAATTACATTATGCCCCAAAACTATTCCCAGCGCTTTAACTTAACTTAAATAAAAAGGTATGATTGTGTTAAGAAGTCAAAAAAAATTATACTGTAACCGGATGTTTTGCTTTGTATTTTTCGTAAAGCAAATGCACAATTCCGTCAGATAGTCCTATTTGCGGGACGATTATTTTTTCAATTTCACCGTGCTTCATAATGGAGAGAAAAATTTTAGCTGCAGGAACAATTACATCAGCACGGTCGGGGTTGAGGCCAAGTTGTGTGATCCTCTCTTCTACACTAAAGCTGTTAAGGTGCTCATACAATTCTTTCAATTTATCATAATACACCGGTTTGTCATCCTTTTTCCCAAGTATTTTAAACATCTTGTTGATATTTCCTCCCGAACCAATTGCTGTAAGCGGATGATAATTTTTCGTCACTTCCTTTACTTTTTCCTTAAATAAACTCCAGTATTCTTTTGATACAGTATCATGAAGAAAACGAATAGTGCCCACATTAAATGATTGTGAAAAAACAATTTTATTTTCAGAAAACAGGGTAAGTTCAGTGCTGCCACCCCCTACATCAATGTAAAGATAAGATTGGTCGTGCTCAAGGTGCTCGGCAACATGATTGGAATAAATTATCTCCGCCTCTGTTTTCCCGTCTATAATTTCGACCTGCAATCCTGACTCTCTTTTAATGCGATCGATAACCTCTTTCCCGTTTTTTGCTTCACGCATTGCCGATGTTGCACATGCACGGTAACTCACAGCATCAAAAACCTTAATAAGGTATTTGAATGCTCTCATGGTGTCTACCAGTTTCTTTATTTTTCCTTCAGTGATTTTTTTAAGCAGAAAAGCATCTTCGCCCAGGCGGATGGGCATGCGTATCAATTCATTTTTTTTAAAGTGAGTGTCTTTGCTGTCTTCAATTACGTTACAAAGCAGAAGACGGATGGCATTTGAGCCGATATCAATTGACGCGAACCTCATCAGGTACTATTTCTTTTTTCTGCAAAGCTAATTTTTCTTTGAAGAATTTATAAATCTCATCCTGCGCCCGGGTTTTTGTTTTTGATTCTGTTATTCGGTACGTGTTATCCTGTTTTTCATTTATGATGCGGGCTTTTACATTGTCGCGCCATTGAATTTCGAGAATTTCTTTAATCTCTTTCTGAATGTCTTTATCATAAATTGGCACAGCAATTTCGGAGCGGTAATCCAGATTGCGGCTCATCATATCGGCAGAAGAAATAAAATATTTTTCATCACCTTTATTATGAAAAACAAAAATCCGGCTATGCTCAAGATATTTATCCACAATGCTGATAGCCTCGATATTTTCACTCATGTTTTTTAAACCCGGAACCAGCGAACATATTCCCCTAATGATAAGCCTTATTTTTACCCCGTTATTACTTGCTTCATATAATTTTTTAATTATCATTTCGTCCACCAGGTTATTGAGTTTTAAAAATATGCCGGATTCTTTTCCATCCCTTGCATGCTTGATTTCTTTATCAATAAGAGCTAATAATTTTTTACGCATGTAAAAGGGTGATACAAGCAAATGTTTGTAACGCCCGGTTTTATAATTGTCAGAATAAAAATTAAAAATTTCAGCTACTTCATGGGTAATGGCTTTGTCGGAAGTAAGCAAGCTATGGTCGCAATAAGTTTTAGCAGTTTCTTCATTAAAATTACCGGTGCCCAAATGTGCATACTGCCGGTTGCGCCCGTTTTCTTCGCGTGTAATGAGAAACAATTTAGTATGCGCTTTTAATCCGGGTACACCATAAATCACTTTTGCGCCCTCTTCCTGCAACCGGGTTGACCAGTAAATATTCCGTTCTTCATCAAAGCGGGCCTGCAATTCGACAACCACGGTTACCTGCTTCCCGTTTTTTACGGCATTGATCAATGCATTAATAATATTAGAGTTCCTGGAAACACGATATAGCGTAATATAAATGGAACGGACTTTAGGGTCTATTGACGCTTCGCGCAGGATGTCAATTATATGATGAAATGACTGGTACGGGTAAGTAAGCAGGATATCTTTTTTACGAATTATTTTTAAAATGCTTTGATTTTTTTTCAAGTCGGGATGATATAAGGGTTGTGGAAATTTATACCGCAATTCACTTTTTCCGATAGCAGGAAATTTCATAAAATCAACAAAGTTGTGATAACGACCTCCACTTATCGTATTAGGTTCCCTGAGAAATTTCAACCGCTTGGCAAGAAATTTTAAAATGTCAGCAGAAATTTCTTCATCAAACTCCAGCCTTACCGGTTCTCCCTTTTTTCTTCGCTTTATGCTTTCAGAAATTTTTTTAACAAGGCTTTTCGAAACGTCCTGCTCAATATCGAGCTCGGCATCGCGGGTAAGTTTAATAGTATATGCTTCGGCACTCTCAAAATTAAAATGATAAAAGATATCGCGAAGGCAATAACGAATCACATCATCGAGCAGAATGATGAATTTATTTTCTTTGGGAAGAACCAGGAAGCGTGAAATTTTATCGGTTGGGATTTCAACCAGCGCAAACTTGTTCTTTTTGTTCGGACGCATCAGCTTAATGATGAGGTAAATTGCCCGGTCTTTAAGCCAGGGAAATTGCGGGATATGATCGAGCATAATGGGCACCAGGGCGGGAAAAACATGCTCATGAAAATACTCTCTTACATATTCGCCCTGTTCGTCAGTAAGCTGCTTTTCGTTAATAATAAAAATATTATGCAGTTCAAGCTCTTTTAAAATATTCTGGTAAATTTCATCAAAGCCGTTTTGCTCCTCAACTACCCTTTTCATTATTTTGTTAAGCAGCGTATGCGGGTCTTCTCCTAAAATATCTTTTGCCTTTTTTCCCACTTTTAACATCCGCCTGATAGTGGCTACACGAATACGAAAAAATTCATCGCGGTTGCTGGAAAAAATACCGAGAAATTTTATCCGTTCAATGAGAGGAACAGAAATATCATTGGCTTCCTGCAATACTCTTTCATTAAAAGAAAGCCAGCTCAGCTCACGGTTAACCAATACGGACTCATGCTTACTCATATTATATACCCGGCATTAGTTATTTTCCGGAAGCTTTCTGCCGGGCAGGTTTTGCTGCAGCTGTTTTTATATCCCTGATTGTATAAACAGAGGACGGTGGCTTCTTTTTTCCTGAAGATTTTTTTGAAGCTTTCCTTTTCTTCAGCGCTTTCCGTTTAATGGCTTCAGCTTTCTTCTCCGCTTTTTTTACAATCAGCTTTGCAGACTTTTTTATTGTCTTTTCCATTTTCTTAAAAGCGGTTCCCGGTTCAGAACTCAAGACCTTTTTTATGGCAACTTTAAGTTTCTTTTCCAGTATTTTTTTTGATTTTTTTTTCATTGTGGTCAGGGTTAGTATTAATGCAGATTTTTAAAGGTGAAAAATACAAGCGAATATTGTTTCAGTATTAAGCAAAAAGTAAATTTAACAATTTCTTAAACCTGAAACAAAAGTAGTTAAAAGCCAATTAGAATAAAAGGCATCTCAAGTTATTGATTCTAAGCTGCTTTAAGCTTTATTAAGGTATTCAGGAAACAAATAAAAACCTTCGTTAAAAGAGCCTTTTTCAAAAGAAGAATTTTTATCAGCCTTTAAGCAAACGAAGCCCGAAGTTTTAAATGAATCAATTTTTTTAACGGAAATAAAATTTACCAGTTCTTCAAAAGCGGGGTTATGACCAAACAGCATAATGGTTTTATGTTTTGGAGCAAATTCTTTAATGACAGCTAAAATGTCTTTAAAACTTTCAGAGTAAATTTTTTCGTTAATCAAAATGTTACGGTAAGGATACTTAAGCGCCTGGGCGAATATAAGTGCAGTGCTGATGGCGCGTATTGCGTGGCTTGAAATAATCAGGTCGGTTTTTATTTTTCTCCGCTTCAATTCTTTTGCAAGCAAATGCGCATCGGAATAACCCCGTTCGGTAAGGGGGCGGTCAATATCTTTTAATTCGGGTATAGCCCGGCTGGACTTGGCATGGCGAACAAGGTATAATGTCTTCATAACATTATCCTTTATTCAACCATTCCTTTTTGCTTGAACTCTTCATGCAGGTCATTCACCATTTCAAAAAGCAAACTTAATCTAATAGGTTTAGATACGAAATGATCACCACCTGAATCCATGGCAGAAAGAATCAGGATATCATCGTTGGTGGCGCTCAGGAACAGGATAGGAATGTTTTTATACTTATCGTTTGTTCTAAGCTTACGGCATAGTTCAATGCCGTTCATTACCGGCATCATTATATCCAGAACAATTACCTGCGGAATATTGTTTTCAATTACTTCAAGCGCGGCTTCACCATTTAAAGCAACCGAAACTTCCAATCCTTTTTTAGTAAAATTATACCGCAATAAATCGAGAATTTCCGGCTCATCATCCACAACAAGGACTTTAAATTTATTTTCAGGCATGAATACGGCTTTTAGCATATTACGCAAAAGTGTTTCAGCACCTTGATTTTATTATTAATTTATTGTTATGAAATTGTAAACTGTATGGCATATGTTGCCATTTCTGTTAATTATCTCATAACAAAAACGTAATTAAGAGTTAAAATACCTAATATATATTAGCGGGAAAAATATAAGGCATTAAGGTTAACTCTAATAAATTCTAATTTTCTGTTTAGGTTCCAAATCCACCCTGCCTCCCGGCAGGGTTTTTTACTTTATTTTTTCGAAAATGGTCACAACAAAAATTCTTTATACCAATATCCCGAATCTTTAATTGTTCTTTCCTGCGTATTAAAATCAACGTACACCATTCCAAATCTCGGATGGTAGCCCTCAGCCCACTCAAAATTATCGGTAAGTGACCAGACAAAATAACCATCAACTTTCAACCCTTCCTGTTTTGCCTTTAATACCTGTTCAAGATAATGTGACAAATAATTAAATAATTGTTACCACCCCCAAAGGGGAATGACAACACGCATACATTCAAGGAGTTAGGGATATGTTTGATTGAAAAAGTTTAATTCTTCTTTTTCGAAAACGCTCCCGAAACCCACAATGTGTAAAACACAAGCGCCATTATTCCTAATACCCACCAAATCATGATTTGTTAATTTAAACTTTTCGAAACCTGTCAGTGTGCTGACAGACGAAGTTAAAAATGTTTGTGGTGATATTGATATTTTATTTCTTATTGCAGCGCTAACTTGCTTTCGTACAATACTCCATTTGCCCAAACCTTCACAAAATAAAGCCCGTTAGAAAAATTACTTCCCCGGTTTATTATTTCATTCAATTGTCCATTTATAATTTTAGCTTGCGAGGTGTAAACGCTTTGTCCGAGTGTATTAATAATTTCAATACGAGCCATACTCTCTCCAATAACATCATTGCTTAATCTAATTGCAAATTGACTATTAGCGGGATTAGGATATATTGTTAATTGATCAGCCCGGATATTCAGGTCTGAATCTCCCATTCTGCAGCTTGCAGTTACTGATACGCCTGTTCCCGAAGTTTTAGAGCATCCATTTGAATTTGTAACGGTTACTTTATAAGTGCCGGTTGTTTTTGCATAGTAACTTATTGAGGTGGCTCCTGAAATATTTACTCCGTTTTTTTTCCATTGATAAGTTAATCCTGTTCCACTGCTTGCTAAAAGCTGCACACTGTCACCCGGGCAGAAAGTAGTCGGACCCTGCGCGGTTACTGATGCTGACGGTAAAGCATTAACAGTTACCGCCACGCCTGCCGAAGTTTTGCTGCAGCCATTTGAATTTGTAACTACCACCTTATACGTTCCTGTTGATGTGGGATTATAACTTATATTAGTGGCTCCAGCTAAGGTAGTCGTTCCTTTTAACCATTGGTAAGTATATCCCGTACCTGAATTCGCTGTAAGAGTTAACGCATTAGCCCCTGAACAGAAAGTTGTGGGCCCGGTTGTACTTATTGTAGCTGTCGGTAAACCATTAACAGTTACTGACACACCTGCCGAAGTTTTGCTGCAGCCGTTTGAGCTGGTAACAACTACTTTATACGTATATGTTCCTGATGATGTGGGATTGTAACTTATACCGGTGGCTCCTGATATGTTGGCTGATCCCTTTTTCCATTGGTAAGTAAAACCCACACCCGAATTTGCTGTAAGTGTTAAAGCATTAGTGCCCGAACAATAAGTTGTAGGTCCGTTTACGGTTATGGTGGCAGTTGGTGAAGTATTAACCAATGCGGTAATAGTATTGGAAGTAACGGCTCCGGCAACACAAAGTGTAGCATTGGAAGTCATTACACACTTAATCAGGTTATTGTTTGCCAGCCCGGTAGTAGTATATACAGGGCTGTTTGTTCCCACATTTCCATTATTCTTTTTCCATTGGTAAACAGGACTTGCTCCTCCGTTGGAAGGAGTTGCCGTAAAAGTCACACTGGTGCCTGAACAGATAATACCGGATGGCGAAGCTGAAATACTTACCCCGGCAGCATTATAAAGTAAAGCAGGTAACAAAATCTCATTTCCTGATGGGTTCCTTGCAACATAATTTTGAACTCCCCCGGTTGGAGTTCCAATCTGAATATTTAGTTCGAAAGAAAGACAACCATTGGTAGTCAACTGGGCTATAAGCACCCTGTTAGTTGAAGTGGGGCCTGTGGAACCAACGAGCGAGGCGATTGATCCATTAGTGGTAGTGAATAAATTTCCTGCTCCGCTTACATTATCAAAAACAGATAAATCACCGGCAGAAAGACCAACAAAAGTTACTGCCTCGGGAGCTCCTGCAAGAAACCCATCCTGGGTGGTAAGAGGAATGCCTGCTCCGGGGTCGTTATTCTGCAGAATGCCATTCGCATTAACAACATTTGCAACACCATTATCCTCGGTTTTAAGAACACCAAAATTACCGGTGCATGCAGCTCCTACTGAGAACCACGAGTCGAGCATAACTGTATTTCCAGCCGCTTGAGTTTTAGTGAAAGCTGGTGTAGTTGCGCCCCTGTCTTCATTATTAAAGAATGTAGTGGTTGTTTTGATGCGAAGCTCATGACCGGGTAAACCATAAGCTGCCTGAAATTTATACCCGGGCAGCATATCTACAAAAACCCGGTAAGTTGTTGAACCTGTGGGCAGGTTGCCTATACTTCCCGCTGCATCGGCAGCATTGGAAATATAATATTTTTCAACGATAATGTTCTCTAATCCATTTTGTGCAGAAAGTGCAATACTACTTACAGCAAGGCTTAAGCATAATATAATTTTTTTCATAATTTTTTTCAGATTATTTTTTTAAAAGTGGTTAAGGGTTATTTATAAGTATTGGTTAATTAAGAAAGGTTGTAAATCGTATTTTTTATAAGGTCACAAAGATTATAGACTCAGTTGAAACTTGCTTTAAATCAATACTATCATTATGTTAAATTTTTCTAAGTTTAGTATTAAGTTTTTGTTGCGTTTTATTTTTTGCCATTGTCATGCCGTGTCACGAATTCTACAAAAAATCAGGGGTATGAATTTTGCATTTTCAGAAACAAACTCAAAAAAAACTCCTGCCATGAAAAAATTTATAAATTTATACGTGGGCGCAATTGTTTTGTGCCTCGCCCCGGCTTGCAGCGCACCGGAAAGTGATAAAGCGATAACTACCGAAGCCAAACAGGAAAACACAAACACCCCCGGTGAAACGTATAAAACAGATGTTGATGCAAGCAAAATAGAGTGGATAGGCACTAAGGTGAGCGGGTATCACACAGGCACGGTTAAAATTAAAAGCGGAGAACTGACGGTTTCAAACGGAACTTTAACCGGGGGAAATTTTGTGATGGATATGGCAACCATTGCTGCAACCGGGCCTAAAGAAGTAAGTGATGAGAAGAGCGGCAAGCTGACAGGCCACCTCCATTCGCCTGATTTTTTTGATGTGGCTAAATACCCCGAGGCAACTTTTACTATTACTGATGTTAAGACGTTTTCCGGAATTGTGAGCAATCCTGACGACCCGCGGCAGGAAAAGCTCAATGAATACAAGATTATCGATCCCACTCATACAGTTAACGGTAACCTGACGGTTAGAGACATTACGAAGAATATTCAATTCCCTGCCCGCATAACCATCAGCGATAATTCAGTGGAAGCAAGAGCCAAGTTTAATATTAACCGTAAGCAATGGGGCCTTGTTTATCCCGGTCAGCCCGATGATCTCATACGCGATGATATTCACCTGGGAATTTTTCTGAAGGCAGTGAAGTAATACCGGGAAAAGATTCAGCCTGAGGTTACAACCTGCCGGGTTTTGTGATTCACAAACGTTGCCTTAAGCAGCTTATTATATATACAGAGCAGCACAAACATTATCTTAAGGAACTTACTCTATATAGTGAGCAGCACACTATATAAAGAGAGCAGCAAACTATATATAAAGAGCAGCACAAACGTTAGCTTGAGGAACGTACTATATATAGTGAGCAACAGACTATATATAGAGAGAAGCACACTCTATATAAAGAGCAGCACAAACATTATCTTAAGGAACTTACTCTATATAGTGAGCAACACACTATATAAAGAGAGCAGAACAAACGATATCTTGAGGGGCTTACTATATATACTGAGGAGCACACTATATATAAAGAGCAGTACAAACGTTAGCCTAAGGAACTTACTATATATAAAAGAGTTTCACACTGTTTACTCCACCCGCTCCGTAACCGGGTCAGGTTTCTCTCCCAAAAATTCCACCCATGCCTTTTTAATGCACGGATAATTCTTTGCTGCTTCAACCAGGCTCATAAAAGCCGCAATGGTATCTTCAAAACGTTTTGCAAGAACCGGGTTGCTGATGCTGCCTTCGGGAGTAAATGCCTGGTGCGCCATAGCGAGCGAAAACATATCAGGAAAAACCCGTGCACCCAAATGTTCCAGCGGAATTCTCAACTGCCACAACCCCCGGTTGCCTCCCACCATTGATGGCGAAGCAGACATAAGCAGCGCATGGCGTTCATTGAATGGCTGTGGACGAAACCGCGAAATCCAGTCAATAATATTTTTCACATTACCGGGCATGGAACCGTTATATTCCGGTGACGCAATAATAAATGCATCGTTTGCCAAAAGCCGTTTCCTGAATTCTTCCGCTCCCGCAGGATGTGAGCCATCCGGTTGCATGTCCATGTTAAACGAAGGACAATCAAACTCGCTCATATTGGCAAAATCGGCTTTGCCGCCATTCTTTTCAATTACCTGTGCAGCTAATTTTGCCAGCCGTGTATTGAGCGAACCGTTTCGCAGCGATGCTGAAAATACAAGGATGCGTATTGGCTCTTGTTTATGGTTTGGATGTTGTGAGTTCATTACACAAATTTAAGTAGAAAGTATTTTAAAATAGTTATTTGGGTGTGGCCCTCAAGATACGCAAGGGAATAATAGTAAATGGTGTCTATCCTCGTCACTCACACACAGACAACACGACAGATGAGAGAGGGGGGATGATTGTTAAATGCCGTAATGACCTTCGTTAATGTCTGACCATAAAACTACTTTTTGTCCGCAACGCTTGACAGCTCTGACCCCTCCATCTTGTGAAATTACAATTGCGATAGCATCTTCGTAACTCGAACAAAACCGAAATGCCGACCGGTGTCGCGTTCCATACGATTCTATCGGAATTTCATAAACTTTTTTGCCTTCAATATCTTCGGCAACGCTTATGTGGGTTAAGTTTGGTGAATGTACAATTACTTCGCCACCAAATCCTAATAGTCTATATCTGTCGGTTATAACTACAGCCCCGTCAATGCCAGATAATGAAGCCAATAATTTTGCAATATCATCAATATGTTCCTCAATATTTTCCATTTTTAGTTCCAACTGATGAACTTCACGAAAATCTTTTTTACCTATCAGTTTTCTACCATGTGCAAGTGCGGCATAACTGTTATAATAATTTCTCCAGGACACTATATATTTTTTTAAAGTTTCCCATGGCTCATTAAAATCAGAAATATATTTAATGTTTATTCTATCCGTTAATCTAACATCTTTGCTTGTAATTTTATCTGGGATAATAATTAATGTACCTCCGTGATGAAGATTTCTTATGTTGAAAATCAATTTAGTTATAAATTTTATATAATTTAATATTGGAATATGGTCATCATACTTATCAAACTTCTTTACTTTTAATTCAGCACAAACCTCATTGTAAAAAGTATTATGACTTTCATTAAAAAACTCATAAATTGGACCATTTTCAAAGACATCTGATAAAGGTCTATTGATTTTGCCACCTGATAAGTTTAAAATGATGTGGCCGCTCCTTGAAATAGTTAAATTACCTGGAGTAGTTGATGAGACTGTTAGATAATTAGGAGGTATTAATCCACTATTTGCCTGGCCATGGATGTACTTCCACCAATTTGAGCCAATGTCTATTAATCCCCATATTTTTAAATTACCTTCTTCATCTGACATAACACCAATTAACATTTTTTCTAGGTCTGTCGCAGGTGCAAGTCGTAATATTTCCGATTTAGAAAATAATCTATAACGGTCAAATTTTATTAATGTCTTTTTCCCTTCCGCATGTGGTTCATCGAAATCTTTTTTTATTGTTTCATATTGCGCATAAAGAACTCTAACTCCTATTTTTCTTGATTCTTCAGTTAAAAAACTTGCATGGTAAACTGTTTCTAAAAGCTCTAAAAGTATTTTATCAGAAGGAAGCTCTCCTATTTTCTCTTCTTTATGAAAACGAAATTTAGGCCAGATTAATTTTATTTCCTTTAAGAGTTGGTTTGGATATAACATTATCATATTAACCTTTAGAAATTATTTTTCTACTTTCAATGGCACATTCATTTTTACAGAAACAATAAAAAAGTTCTAATACCAAAAGTAATTTTTTATTTTTATCCGAACACGCAGAAAATTTACCTTTGTAAAGCCTCTTTATTATCAATGCACGACTCTCTTATCAAATACATCAACAGTTTCGCTTCTGCACCACTTAACGAAAGTGAGATTGAAGTAATTAAAAAAACTTTCACACCAAAAAAATTTAAGAAAAGACAATTCTTTCTGCAGGAAGGTGAAGTGTGCAAATACATGGCGTTTATTGTTAAAGGCGCTATGCGGCAATACAGTGTGGATGATAAAGCTGTGGAACACATTGTCCGCCTCTCCATCGAAAACTGGTGGGCGGGCGACCGCGAAAGTTTTACCATGCTTACTCCTTCAGTATATAATATTGATGCATGGGAAGACACCGATACGCTCCTCGTTACACAAGCGGACATGGCAAATGAATTAAATAAGATTCCCGCAATAGCTGAAATGTCAAAGAAGCTGGACGAAAGACATGCTTTTGCTTATCAAAAGAGATTGAACGCCTACATCAGTTTGTCCGCTGAACAACGCTATGAAGATTTTGCAAAACAATATCCTGAATTTATTCAGCGCTTTCCGCAGCATATCATCGCTTCCTATCTCGGCATTACTAAAGAAACACTCAGCCGCGTTCGCAGGCATTCAGTGAAGAAATAATTTTACTTCTCATTTTTCTCTCAGGCCTTCGTTGACATTTGTCAACAATATTTTCTATCATTTATCATCGTTTTTAGCCCGCACATCGTTGCAACTTTGCATCGTTAAATTAAATATTAATAAACATGAAAAAGCAAATCAGTTTCTCAGCACAGGGCTTCAGAGCCGACATCGGTGAATACAAAATCAATCGCATGTTACCCAACAGGTATGCAGATGCAACAGGCCCGTTTGTATTTCTTGACCATGTCATGCCCGCAAAACATTCGCCCGGTGAACCGCATAAAAAAGCAAACGGAACCGGTGCGCACCCGCACAGGGGCATTGCCACATTAACTTACATACTTCACGGTGAAGCCGACCATCTTGACAGCCGCGGGCATCATGCCATCGTGCATTCAGGCGGAGCGCAGTGGATGAAAGCCGGTAACGGAATTATTCATGATGAAGTGGTAAATGTGGATTCTCAAACCAGCGATTTCCTTACACATGGTTTCCAGTTCTGGATTAATCTTCCTGCAAAGAACAAAGCCGAAGCACCTGAATATATTCCCCTGCAGGCGAACGATATTCCGCAGCAGGAGTTGAGTGATAAAAGAGGATGGGTTAAGGTAATTGCCGGGGAATATGAAAAGTCAGTTTCTAAAATTCCGAATTACTCAAAACAGTTTTTATATCATATTCACCTCGAGGCAGGAAAACAGTTTTCAATCGAAACAGAAAACGATTTAGAATATGCTGCCTTTCTTCCGCTGCATCATGCAGTGATTAACGATACTGAATATCACAAAGGAGAATTCATTGAGTTTGACCGGAACGGTGGAACAATTGAAATTAATAACAAATCCGAAGATTCAATTGACATTATGCTGTTTGGAGGAGAAACATATACTGAGCCAATTGTTGCGCAGGGGCCGTTTGTGATGAACAGCGAAGCTGAAATTGCAACAGCCTACAGGGATTTTCACGCGGGTAAATACGGTGAGATAAATTATAATCGTAAAAAATAAAAAATAAATAAAATGGAAACTACACAAGTAATCACAAAAACAAAATGGGGGATTGACCCCGCGCACAGCGAAATTGGTTTCAAAGTGAAACACCTTATGGTTACAAATATAAGGGGTACCTTTAAAGAATTTGACGCAAGCATTTACACCACCGGTGAAGACTTTATGACTGCCGAAATTGATTTCTGGCTAAACCCGGCATCGGTTGACACAAGAGATGAAAAAAGAGACGCGCATTTGAAGAACGCTGATTTTTTTGACGTGGAAAATTTTAAAGAAATAAATTTTACCGCTGATTCATACGAAAATGTGGACAACGATGGCAGTTATGAATTATATGGTGACCTTACTATAAAAGGCATTAAGAAGCAAATAAAATTAGATGTTGAATTTGGCGGAATCATAAAAGATCCGTGGGGAAATCACAAAGCTGTTTTGAAAATCAATGGAAAGATAAACCGTAAAGACTGGGGTTTGAACTGGAACGCTGCGTTGGAGACAGGCGGAGTTTTGGTAAGTGAAGATGTTTGGATTAGCTGCGAATTGCAATTGGTAAAACAATCGTAATTAATTAGAACTCTTATTGAAGTTCCTGGGTTTTCTTGCACTATTTATTTATCCTTTCAGGGTCTCCGGCCACATCGTTCACTTGTTATTTTCTAAACCTTAAGCTTATACCCAACACCTCTCACAGTATAGATATAATTATCGCCCAGTTTGATGCGGACTTTACGAACCAGCACATCAATGGTGCGTTGATCTTCGATGTAATTATTTTTCCAGAGATGATTGTGAATTTCTTTACGAGAAAAAACTTTTCCGGGCTTTGAAGCAAGCAGTTCAATCAATTCAAATTCTTTTCTCGGAAATATAATAGATTCGCCATTTCTGTAAACAAGAAATTGTTCGCGGTTAATTTCAAGATCTCCAATTTTTATAGCAGGATAATTTACACTGCCATTAATATTTTTAAGCAACGCCTTTATCCTCCTCATCATTACTCTCTGCCCGACCGGTTTGGAGATATAATCGTCTGCCCCGGCTTCCAATCCTGCTATCTGGTGCTCTTCTTCGCTGTCTTCAGTCAAAAAAATGATCATTGAATTTTTCAACCCGGGAATGGAGCGCATGGTCTGGCAAATTTCAATACCCGCTGCCTCCATTGTCTTCGTGCAAAAAATAACCAGGTTCGGCTTTTCTTCTTCAGCAACAATAAGCGCTTCAATTCCGGTTCTTCCGGTCAGCACATTATAGCCCTCATTTTCCAAATCGTATTTTACGAAATCATCCCTGTCAGGCTCGTCTTCTACTACCAGGATTTTTATTTGACTGTTATTCACGTTTATTAGATGTTACCAAAATTACCGGTGGTATATTATCAAATAATTAATTTCAGTTTAATGAACTATTAATACACTGGTGGCATTTTAGCAATAACCTGCCATTCCTGTCATATTTAATATCATTTTAATTTTTTCATAATAATGATAATACATTAACCGGCTTCTTTTGCAGGTGAAATCAATCCGAAAAGACTTTTAAAACAGCGTGCTGACAGCACCAGGCAAAGCCCCGTAAGGCTTTTTCCTTAATTTAAAAAAACAATGTCTGAGAAAAATACCTCCCTGTTATTTCCTTCTGCCCCATTACTCTGCCGGGTATTTGGCCATTTTTGGAAATATAAAGACTATACAAACTGGATAACACCCAAAGGCGATCCTTACCGTTATAAAAGGTCAAGGAAATGCAAACGCTGCGATCATAAGCAGGTATCGTGCAGCCTTACCGAAAATGTTTGGGAAGATTCAATTCCTGGCGAATATCTTTTGGGAATCTGAAAAATTTTCCACGTTTTTTTACC
>JBIOHJ010000082.1:0-15180 GCA_044448905.1 Bacteroidia bacterium
TTCCCGAAATGAGGAGACTCTGAAAGGACAAAAGGAAAAAAGGAAAAAATTAAATCAATAAAAACATTTTAAATATTATTGTTTATAATTGTAACAAGATAATAATCCGGTAGGAGCTAAAATAGAATGAAACAATAATAAATACAATATGTTTATAAGGTACTTCACTTTGTTTATTTTTTTTATGGTCCTGCACGGTTCAACGCCTGCGCAGGATAGTCATTATTGGAATCTGCAATATGGTACCAAAGCTACATTACTTGGCGGTGCGGTAATTGGAAGCGTATCTGACCTCAGCGCTACCTATTATAATCCCGGAGCAATTCCGCTTTTTGATGACCCGAAAGTTATTTTATCAGCAAAAGTTTATCAATATGAAAAAATTAAAGTTATTAATGGAGCCGGTGAAAATAAAGACCTCAGCCACTCAAGCATTTCTCCTTCACCATCCTTTGTAGCATTTAAAGTAAAAATTGATTCCACCCAAAGAAATAAATTAGCCTTTTCAGTATTGACAAGGCAATCCATGAAATTTAAATTAGAAACCAGGCAAACTAAGCAGGACACTGGTAATACGATTATAAACGGTGGAATTTCAGCCTTTCAGGATTTTGATGAGATTTGGGCAGGTGCCACTTATTCGCACAAGGTTAGTAATATAATTGGTTTGGGCTTGTCGCCCTATGTTGCGTATCGAAATCAAAACAGCAGACTGCAAATAGTGGTTGAAGAATTGCAAGCAGATACCGGCATAGCTTCGTTATTTGTTTTAAAAAGTTACAATTTTTCTAATTACAGGGCATTGGCAAAAGCCGGAATAGCAGTTAATTTAAAGCCGCTGACATTTGGTTTAACAATAACCACCCCAAGCCTGAACATTTTAGGATCGGGATCTTTTGGCTTCAATAATTTTATTAATGACCCCGATAGCGTTAGTAATAATGTGTATGAAACCAATGCGCAGGACAGTTTAAAGACAACCTATAATTCGTCATGGGCAATGGGTATTGGTGCGGCCTACTGGGGAAAAAAAATTAACATTCATGTAAGTGCAGAATGGTATAATGCCGTAAAGAAATTTCACCCGATAACTCTTAAACCATTTTACTCTCCAACCTCCGGAAACATCGTACAAAATGAAATTAACCAGCAGTTTGAGAGTATAATAAATGCAGGGATTGGAATGGAATATAAATTAAATGACAAATGGAGCATAGCAGGAAGCTTTATTACAGACTTTTCATCAAGTATCAAAAGCCTGAAATCAAATATTTCGTTAACCGGGTGGGATATTTACCATGTAAGCGCGGGTTCGAATTTCAGCATCGGCAGGGCCGAAATTACACTTGGATTATCTTATTCATTTGGCAGTGATGACATAAAGCAAGTTGCCGATATTGAAAATACCGGTGGATTTGGCAATGACATCCAGCCAACTGCCGAAGTTCATTTTACACGCCTCAAAGTATTATTCGGATTTGTTTTTTAATTGGATTTGAATCATTCTTCCATTGGAACCAAACTACCTTTAACTAACCTGTTTAATTGTGGTTGAATAATCCATACGCCCCCGGGAGAAAACAACAAGTAAAGGAATTCAGCAGCGTAACTGCTAAACTTTGCATTGGAATTTAACATCACTGACTTAAAGAATTTTGAAGTCAGAACTGAAGCAAGAATAATTAAAACAGGCAAGACATACAAAGTAATAAATAAATCCTGCGACATTAATGTAAAGGAGAAATTGTAAATTAAAGATTCGGTATTAATAGGCTTGAAAGAAGAAAAAATATACAGCTGATATATGGTGGCTGCCGTTAATAGAATTAAAAACAAAATTGAAATTGAAAGAAGAAACAACAAAACCGTGCATAAAGCTTTCAATCTGCCATTTAATTTTGGAATGCAATGCAGGTTTATAGCCAATAACCAAAACAGGAAAACGATTGAATAAAGAGGTCCAAAATTCCTTAAGAATAAGGATAAAATAAAGATTATAAAAAGCTGCCAGTGTTTAAGCCGCAATAGAATATTCATGGAAATGAATTTATTAATTAGCTTTTCACAAATATGCTAACTTTTTTATTCCTCAACACCCGGCAGGTCGCGAAGCCAAAGCCCTTCCTTTTTTTATTTCTTTTAACCTGCATGTTATCGGCAGTTTTCTCCTGCATAGAATTTTATAAATGATTATATTTAAAAAGACCAATAATTAAATTATTAGGATCTGCAAATTTAAAAGAACGGTGTCCATAAGATGTATTCGAAACAGGAGTAATGATTTTGATTTTCTTATTAGCAAGCATCTCATACCAAAAATCTACATCCTCTACCTCAATATAAAGTTCGCCTTGCATAGTTGGAACTTCAGTTCCTTCTTCAATTTCAATAAGACCCACACCATTAGGTGATTTGAAGATTGTACCTTTTTGACAATATCCTCTATCCCAGGAACGGAATTCTTCCCATTGAAGTATTTTTTTATAAAAGAATACAGTTTCTAAATAGAGAGATGTGGAATAACAAAAACGAAATTCTGTTATATTCTTAGTGTTGCTCATTCAAATGATTTTACTAATCATTTATTTCTTGCACTTCCATTCATTTAAATTGCCGATAACGAAGAAGGGAGGGCAGCAAGCCTTTTGGCTTGATGAGCCAGCCCGTGTAATGAGAAGTAAAAAAAAGAAGGGTTTAGAAGCGCAACTGTTCGTTTACCTACACTGTTTATTAGTCTCGCCTTAGGCGAGATGTTTACCTCTCAAAACTTGTCCCGATTTTTTCATCGGGAGCCCTTCTTTTTTTTATTTCTTTTAATCTAAATGTTATCAGCATACTCTACTTTTCGTCACTCAAGGTAAATAAATATATCGTTCTTAGATTTAACGCTTATTGATTTTATTTTAGCTGGTGTCCAAATTGTTTTTTCTACCAATGAAATACCAATACTCTTAAAGTAGTCCCAATATTCTTTATTATAATCCTGCTCTTTTGTTCTACTATCAAAAAAAACAAATTGAGTGTCGGTTACTTTTGCATTTCCTTTCTCATCAATGTCCAAATATAATTGAAGCATTGCCATAGAATCCTTGCCTTTTTTAACTCGGTAGCCCTTTGGATACTTTACTAACTTCTCAAAGGCTTGTTGAAGTCCTGAATGATTAGTCTGGTCATACGTGCTGTCGCCAGGGAACATTACTGGTTTATCCCAGCCACTGATTCCACTACCGCTGTCAAAAACTTTGTCACGGTTTTTTATAATCCATAAGCTGTCTGCAATATGAAGCAATGAGTCGGCAAAGTTGCTACCCAATTTCTCGTTTATTTTTTCTTGCATGAATTCACAATAGCAATTATCCATATGATTAGATATAACTAAATCAGATACAGATTCATTCTTAAATTTTATGTTTTGTTTCTTCAACAAAATTTGCATTTCGGCTTCTCCTCTTAAAACCCCTCCTCCCATGCCCACATAATTACAATAAACCAGTTTGTTGTTTTTTATATCTGTCTTAGCATCCGCAATTTCCTTAATGCAAGTAGTGTCAGTCGGATGAACAGTGTCTTCAACCGACTTCTTACTTCTGTCACGACAAGCGCCCATAAAGACTAATGTCAAAAGTAAAAGCAGTTTACTGTTCATTTCTTGCAGTCAGTTCAGAGTTAGCAGTGCCGCCAAGAGTTGCTGATAACAATTAATTATTAGAACAAATGTGCTAAATAAATTAATGTAAATCAAAAAGAAGTTTAGATACTTAAAAAAACAGGAGCTTAAGCAATAAATTTTGTTAGTCTTCTGAGAGACAAATAAATAATTCCGAAATTAAAAAGTTATTGAACTTGAAAATGCATCGGTGGCTACAGTGATCCATTGCATAAAACGCTGTAAACATATAGCCGGGTGTTTAGATGAATTCCTTCCCTCCTGCTGTAGGGAGAGGATTTTTTTTATCATCTCCGCGCCTCCGCGCCTCTGCGTTTAACTTTTCTTTCGTTAAAGCGGGGAGAGTACCTGTCTAGCCGGTGGTTATTATTAACTCCTTAAGGATTCCGCAATTCAAAAGCTTTGGTTAATTATCAATATACTTATCTACTGTTTCATGTTCTTTAACACTGAGCACATCAGTTATAATATACTTGCTGTCTCCTCTCCACATTAATGAATTGAGGTATTCCTTATATCTCACTTCTATAAACTTGCCGCTGCTCCTTTCAAGCACCAGGGCTACACTGTCATCCTCCACGCTAAAAGTAAATTCATTGCTCTGTAAAGCACCGGGAGTGGGCGCTTTAAATCCTTCCTGGATAATTCTTCCTTCGTAAGTTTTAAATACCACACCTTTCTTTTCAAAATAATTCAAATTGCCTGCTTTAACTCCTGTTCCCAAAACAAAACAGTATCGCCACCAAAATAATATTGTACCGATTAATACTACCACTAACAGGATAATTAATTTTGTTTTGCGTTTCATAGAATAATTAGTTTTAGTTTTTATTACTGTTAAATTCCCGGAAGAACCGGATGCAAATTAAGAACTATTTTAATGCAAATACAATCGGGGCAAATGAACCCGTAGCCGGGAGTTTCTCCGTGGTCTATGAACTCACATTAGTGCTGCATAAATCTTTTTTTCAAATCTCCTTTAACATCCACTGTGATTTCCGTTGCGATTTTTTGTGTCACAATTTTTGGAATTTTGATGTTATGGTCAACAAGCAGCACCTGAAATTGTGTTTCAACATGCGCAATGCCATCGGTGATAGTTAATGTTGATTTTATAGTGCGGTCTCTTTCCACACCATGTATGTTCAGCTTTCCTTTTGCGTTCACAGTATAAGTCCCGTCTTTTGAAAAGTCAATTTCATCTTCAATAGTTCCGTTAAAAAAGGCTTCAGGATATTTTTCACTTTCCATATAGTTTTCATTAAAATGCTCGCGTTGTAAACCGCTCCTGAACCCTTCAAATGTGCGGTATTGCACGCGAAACGAAAAAGTTTTTTTTGCTTCGTCAATCAATCCTCTCATTTTATCAGACGATGCTGTTATAATTTCAAGCGGGGCGCTGGAAGTAAATGCGATAATACCCGTGCTTGTGAAAAAATAGTCACCGGGGGCAACCGAAAAACTGATTTTTGCAAAAAATAAAAACAGCGAAAGAATGAATTTCTTCATTTCCTTGGTTTTCTTTTGCACAAAGTAAAATGAATAGTTTAAGAGTATTCCCTTAAAGCTGCGGAAGTTTTTAACAGATGTCTGGTCACTTCTCAAGGTGAACGGGTGGAAATTTTTTTTATCATTTGAATAGAATTTATGGAACAAAACCCGTTTTTCTCCGTAAAAACGCTTTATGAAAATAACCAGAAGCAAAACCCTCCTTTTTGCTTTAGTATTTATCTCTAAAACAGCGTGGGCGCAAAACTTAGTACCCAATGCCGGGTTTGAGAATTATTCCATTTGCCCTTCTGCACCGGGCGAACTGTGGCTGGCATTTCCGTGGGATACATTGAGTGCAAACCCCGATTTGTTTAATGAGTGCTACCTGAATTCAAATTATTGCGTAAGTGTAAATGCCAAAAATAATTTTGCCGGAAATGCTATGTCACATTCAGGCGGAGGTTATGCCGGATTTGTGGCAAAGCAAAATACCAATTACCGCGAATACCTTCAGACAAGCCTTACCTCTCCCCTGCTTTCAGGTAAACTTTATAAAGTGGAAGCCTGGTTTCGCAGGTCGTCTTATTCGCAATTTGCAGTGCAAACGCTGGGGCTAACGCTATCAGTAGGCGCGCTTTCGCAATCGGGTACAACTTATCTCGGGTTTCCTCCGCAGGTCGAAACCACTGCAGCAGTAACCGATACTTCAGCATGGACCCTGCTGCAGGGATTTATTATTGCGGCAGGCGGTGAAAACAATATCACCATCGGGAATTTCCGTAACGATGCATCATCAGGAATTGTTTCTCTTCCGAATCTGTCGGTTACCTGCCCGTTAAATGCCGCCTATTATTATGTGGATGATGTGAGGGTGGAATTAATAAACGAACAGGTCTCCATTGTGGGTGATACCATAATTTGCCCGGGCGCTTCCACTACACTCTACTCAAATTCAAATACGGTAACATGGTGGTCGGTTTCGGGCGACCCGTCCACTCCTGTTTCAGCAAATACATCGCTTACGGTTACCCCAACTGTTAACACAACATACATTCTGAATGGAATTTTTTATAAGGATTCAGTAACTGTTTACATAATTCCCCCACCGTTAGTTGATTTGGGAAATGATACCACCATCTGCGAAGAAAATTTTGTACCGCTTGATGCAGCCAACATTAATTCTACATATTCGTGGTCAACAGGCGAAAATTCATCAACAATTATTGCCGCGCAAAATCAACTTTATTGGGTAACAGTTGATAATGGCGGGTGCACAGCAACTGATACAATTGATGTAACCGTCCTTATCAATCCTCCAATTGATCTTGGCAGCGATACAGTTTTTTGTGGCATCCGTTCTGATTTTATTACGCTCGATGCCGGGAATGGAATTGCTTATTTATGGTCGCCAAACGGTGAAACCACAAACAGCATTACTGCTATCAAGGAGGGAACATACAGCGTGACTGTTGATTATATAAACGGTTGTTCAAAAGATACTTCGATCACGCTGAAAGAAGTTTGCGACCCGGTAATTTTTGTACCTTCTTCCTTTACACCAAATGGCGATGGAATAAATGATTTATTATTTGCGGCCGGAAATAGTTTTGACACATTTGATTTCGCTGTATTTAATCGTTACGGAACACTTGTTTTTAAATCCAACGATGCTGCTAAAGGATGGGACGGAACCTACAACAGGAAAAAATTGCCGGCAGGCATTTATGTTTACCTGCTAAAATATTCAGGAACAGATGAGTCGGGAAAAATAATTTCAGGACAGTCTCATGGAACCATCACAATTATACGGTGAAAGTAGTTTTTTAGTGAGTTAATAAGAAAACATATCTTTGTACCAATTAAACCACTTTTCTTCATTCGCAATAGGCCTTCATGCCGGTGAAAAAACTCGACATAAATACAGATGACATCAGGCAGCTGATTGAAAATGCGCGCTTTTTAAAATCGAAGGACCCTGCCCAGGCAATTGAATTTCTTGAAAATGCACTGGCAATTTCCAAAGAAGCAAAATATCCTTCAGGCATTGCTTCGAGCCTGAAAGAATTAGGGCATACTCACCTCGTTAAGAAAGATTATACAAAGGCGATAAGCTTTTATCTTGAAGCCATTTCAAATTTTGAGAAGCTTGACGATAATCTACACCTTCATTTGTGTAATAATGAACTAAGCGAAATTTATTTATTGCTCAGCGATTATGAGTTGGCGCTTGAAAAGCAGCTAATTGCAATTTCCCATGCGAAGAAGTTGAATGATAAACCCGCAACCGGGATTGCTTACAATAAAATTGGCGGGATCTATAAATTTCTTGCAGAGTATCGTAAAGCCATTGAACAACATTTTTTTGCGTTAAAGATTTTTGAAGAGCTGAATGATAAAAGACAGTTGAACCAGACAAATTTTTTTATCGGGAATTGTTATAATTGGGTAAACGAGTTAGACATGGCTCGCAACCATCTTGAAAAATCACTATCACTTGCCGAAGAAATTGGCGATCCGCAATTGAAAGTAAGACCAATGGGCAGCCTTGCTATATTGCTAACTAAACAGAAAAATTACGACAAGGCGCTGACATATTTTTCTGAGTCAATTGAGACGGTAAATCTTACTGATAACAAATCTGTAAGAGCTGATTTGCTTAAAAGCCTTGGCAAGCTTTATATCGAAACCGGCAATTTTCAAAAAGCTGTTGAAACCTTAAACGAAGCTTTGCAAATTACTGATGAACTGAAAGTAAAATTTCCTGCCAATATCATTCACCAGTTTTTAGCCGAGGCTTACGAAAAAAAGAAAGACTATCAGAAAGCCCTCTATCATCACCAGCAGTATATGGCTATTTGCCGCGAAATTAATAATGAAGAAATCTCATTAAAAACTACCGGTATTCATTTGAAATACGATTTGGATAAAATAAAAAAAGAAAAAGAAATTGCTGAAAAATCCGCAAAGTTAAAAGATCAGTTCCTGTCAAATATCAGCCATGAAATACGAACTCCTTTAAATGGAATTTCGGGAATGGTGAGCCTTTTGACCGAAACAAATCCTTCGGCAGAGCAGCTCGAATATATCAACACCATTAAGCTTTCGCTGAATAACCTGCTGGTTATTATTAATGATTTATTTGATTACTCGAAAATTTCAACCGGTAAAATACAGTTTGATGAGCAGGAATTTAAATTTAAAGAAATCATCTCCACATTGGTGCAAATGTCGAAAGTGCGCGCTGACGAAAAAAATCTCAAGCTTTCTCTTTTCATTGATGACAGCATTCCTGATTTGTTGATTGGTGATCAGCTGCGGTTGAATCAAATTCTTTTTAACTTGCTGAATAATGCAATAAAATTTACCGACAAAGGTTTTGTTAAGCTTGAAATAAAAAAACTTAAAGAGGATGACAACAAAATAAAATTGCTTTTTTCAGTGAGCGATACCGGTGCCGGAATTCCTGAAGACCGTATACCAACAATTTTTGAAAGTTTTACTCACCAAAAACTTATGGAGACGGGCAAAGAAGGAACCGGGCTTGGGCTTACCATTACCAAACAACTAGTAGACTTGCAGGGTGGAAATATTACTTTAAACAGCAAAATAAATTCAGGTTCGATTTTTAAAGTTGAATTAGCATTTGGTATTCCGAAGAAATCAATTGGCAGAAAAGCAACTCCGGGTCAGGTTAGTGTTGAGCCCCGTGATCTGTCATTAATTTCGGTGCTTTTGGTTGAAGACAATAAAGTAAACCAGTTTCTTGCCAAACAATTGCTGGCAAGAATGGGTTTTAAAGTGGACATTGCAGGTAATGCAACTGCCGCACTGGAACAGCTCTCCAAAAAAGAGTTTGATATTATCCTGATGGATGTTCAGATGCCGGGTATGACAGGTTATGAACTCTGCCAGCATATACGCTCGCAGTTACAGCCACCGGTAAATCAAATTCCTATCATAGCACTTACGGCTTATGCCAGCATGCAGGAAAGGGAAAAAGCTTTAAGCTTCGGCATGAGTGATTATGTAAGCAAGCCATACAGTCCACAGGAATTGCTTACAGTTATTTTAAAACATGTTAAAAAGGAATCTGCAGTATTGCCTGAAGAGCTGCCGGATGGTAAAGTTGAAATGGATTCCGATCCGGTTCAGAATCTTTTTACGCTGATGGGGAAAAATAAAGATAATTTAATCGGGCTGATAAAATTATTTTTAGAACAAATTCCGGCATTAAATAAATCTCTTGAAGAATCCATAATGAGCAATAACACCGATGATACTTTTCAAATTGCTCATAAACTGAAGTCGTCCGTTGGCTTGTTGAAAATTACAGAGCTGTCCGACTCCATTAATGCTATTGAAGAGGCTGCCTGTTCGGGTGAAACTGCCGAAATTTTAACCCGGTTATTTAAAAAATATTCTGCTGTATCCCGCAAAACAATTACCCTTTTGAAGGCCGAATTGGAAAAATTAAAGGCTGATTAATTTCCGTCAATTTGTTCGAGCATCTTCTCTGCCGGTTTCTTATACGAACTTTTTTCTCCGATTATTTTGCTTAAAATTATCCGTGCACTCTTGTTATCCTTCATTTTTATCAGCGCAAGCGCTTTATACCAGCGTGCATCTTCATATAAACTATCTTCAGGCACATTCAGCACTATATCAAAATTATCAACTGCTTTTACCGGTTTATTTAAAAAATAGTAAACCAATCCTGAGTAATATATCGCCCGCAAATTTCCCGGGTGAGATTTAAGAAGCACATTTAATTTATTAAGCGCTTCTTCGTATTTTTTATTTTCAATATCTGAATAAATTTCATTTAAGTGGCTGTCCTGACTTTCTAAGGCAGACTTTTTTTCCATACCCATATTCACTTTTTGTTTACTCTCAGCGGAAGCTGGTAAATTACCCGCACTCTTAACATTTTCAATAGCCGGAGTTGCAACCATAACTTCCTGAATTTTATTTCCTGATTCATCATCCGCTATCCCGGATAAAGCAACACTGTTTTCTTTTTCTTCTTCACCGGTAATGCTCCGATCGGCTGCTGCATTATATGCAACCGTTATTTGTGAGTCTCTCAATTCACTTTCAACTTTCGCTGTTGTCGTCACTGCTCCTTCAGATGATTTCAAACTCTCTATTTTATTATTACTGCCGGAATTCATCTCATCGGTTTTACTTAATTTCTCTTCAACAGGCTTTTCATTTTGATCTGCAGCCTCTGCCTTTTGCCTGTTGAGTTGTTCCGGTGGCGATGGCTCTTTTAATTTATCTTCGGAAATAACTGCCAGGTTATTAGTCAGCTTTCCTTCCTTTTCTACAAACTGAAAATAAATTCCCGATAAAAGAACCACTGCAAAAACAGCAGCAGCAGCAAGCCAGTAATAATTGAATTGATTTTTTCTTTCGATGTTTTTTTTCCCGGCAAGCGAATCAATAATTTCTTTTTTGTAGCTGCCAATCACTGAAAAATCTTTCATCAGTAAAACTCCATCCAATGCATCGCTGCATAATTCGCAATCGGTAATGTGCTTTTCGACATGATGCTTTTCGCGTTCGTTCATTTTACCTGATGCATAGCGCAGCAATTCATCTTCCGATAAACATAACCGCTTGTCAAAAATTTTATTTTTAGTTGGCTTCAACATGTTTTCGCAATAAATAGTTTTTCAGGTTTCGTTTTCCGTTTTGTATAAAGCTTTTTACTTCGTTCATTGTATATCCTGTTTCTTCCGCCACTTCAAGATAGCTTTTCTCTTCAAGGTAAAAAAGCACAATACATTTCTTCTGCTGCTCACTCAGTGAATCAATTGCATTATCAAGATTTTTTAAATGCTCCTGGCTGATATCTTCGCTCATAAATATCATATCCCCGGGAACAGACAACAATGTGGATTCCGCCTGCTGTATTCCATGTTCATCATTAAACACCAGCCTTTTTTTTCTGAGCTGCATGAGGCAATGATTTTTTGCCACGCTGTGCAGCCATGGCGCGAATGATTTAATATTAAAACGCATCAGGTCATTCATCAGGTTTTCGAACAGAACAATGACCGCATCCCTGCTGTCTTCCTGATTCTTTAAATATTTCATGCAAACTCCAAAGGCAAGGTGTGAATAGCGTTCAAACAGAATTCCGATATAGATTTTATCGCCCGAAGATTTGTACTTCGAAATGATTTCGGAATCATCCAGCTTATTTTTATTTACAGGTTTCAGAAAACGCATTCACTCAACTTTAGCTTATAGATGCAAAGGAAAAGCAGATTCCATAAAGGCAGTATGAAAATAGGCAATAAACCAAATAGGTAACAGCCCACTATCATTCCTCGTCAATCACTTTTTTCTTCTTGGCCTTTTTCTTCAAAGGGTCTTCGTGGAAAAAATAGCGGATATCAAAGGTCAGGTAATTTCCGGAAATAAGAAACTGCTGACCTGTTACGTAATCATCGTTTACATAATACCCGATTGTTGAAGAATAAATATCTTTAAAAGGGCGGTGATAGGAAGCACCCAAATAAAAATATCCGCTTTTTTCAGTGCGGTACTCCCAACCCAAATTTGCAAGGACGCTGGCAAAAACCCAGTATTGTCTTCTGCCGAAATGTTTGAAATAATAATCTTCCGATTCGACATCAGAAGGAAAAAAATCAAACGAAGCACCTAACGAAGCATCCATAAATACTTTTTCTCCAAGCTGAATAAAAACAAGGCCTGATACCGGTATTTCATAACCGATTATTGAGAACTTTGAAACGCCTTTAAACCCTCCATCCTTAATTGTAATTTCATTGGTGCGTTTCACATAATTAATTCCTGATTCAAAAGAAACCTTGTTGGTAATTCCATAACGGATAATCATACCGGCACAATAACCTGAGTTAGGTGTCAATATAAAATTTACACCGCTGCTATCTTTTGACTGAGGCCCTGTATTAAAAAACTTACTGCTGAAAATAGGCTTAAATTGAAATCCGGCAGTAAGCACATTATCCTGCGCACTCAATTTTGTTTTACCAGCACAAAGGAAGATTAATGCGATACAAAAAAACCGGGAAAGCCTCACAGGTATGAAATTAAATGAATTTTGTATAATAATTGAGCACAAAAGTAAAAAAGCAATCCGCATTGAAGCTTGAGGATTGCTTTTAATGAATTAAGCTGTGCGCTCTACGAAGAGTACCGGTAACAAACTACAACTTAATAATTGACTTCCTGTAAATACCTTCGTTATTCTTTATCTCAATCAAATAGCTGCCTTTTGCCAAACCAATCAGGTCAATTTCAAGGCTTGCATTTTTTATTTCAACATTAGCTTGGTGCACAGCCTCGCCTAACGCATTATAGATTTTCAACTGCGCATCACTTTTTAATGCAGAAATAATCTCTATTAAAACACTCCCGGTAAACGGGTTGGGATAAACCGTTATCCCGCTGAGCGTGTTCAACTCTTCAATGCCGGTCATGAAAACCGGGGCCGAAGTAGATGAACAGCCATTGGGGTCGGTTACTGTTACGGTATAATTTCCTGGCTGCGTTACTATATAAACCTGATTGGTCGCCCCAAGAATAGGAACTCCATTTAGGTTCCATTGGTTATTGGTTGGTGAAGATGAAGTAAGTTGGTTTCCAAATACGTTGATCGTTGGTACAGGCGGAACCGTTAGTACAACTCCTGTAACAGGAATGCGGTTACTCTTACAGCCTTCGGTAACTACCCAGTCGTAAAAGAAATAATAAAACGCACCGGTCTGAAAATTCGGGTTAATGTATCCCATTATTGTTAACGGACCGCCCGCTGTTGTGTAAGGATAAATCGCACCAGTAGAATTATAATAGCACTGCACACTGCCTGTTGCCATTTCAAGACGGTAACCGGTTCCGGGGTTCACAATAAATCCTAAATTAATTGGTGTCTTACCTGAAAATGCGGTTACGCCTGTTGTTACTGTATTTAAAATGGGCCCTCCCATAGAAGCACGCAAATTGATAGTGACATTTCCGTTTTGAACTCCGGGGTAAATGTATACTTTATCAATTGTTACCTGTTGCGTGACATCAAACTGCAAACCCCAGTCAGTACCTGCAAGTGCAATCTGGCTGCCAATTCCGTTTGTAGGAGGACCTACATTAATCGTTCCACCGGCTGATGCCTCTACATAATAAGTAGTTGTTGTACTGATATTTGGCGAATAACTGCCACCGGTATTAAAACTGGTTCCACCGGTTGGAGCGGCATACCAGCTAAGAACTCCGGCTCCTGTAGCAGTTAAATTTACAATACCCGGTCCGCAAATGGTATCGTTTACGGTTACAGGATCCGTTATTGCTATCACTTCGAGGCTTAAAGTCCCGGAAGTATCGGGTGCGCAACCTCCGCTTGTAATAACGGCACGGTATTGTATCGCAGCCGGTGGTGAAACTATGTAACTCGGGGTATTGTTTCCAACACCCGTTTCATTCACCCAATTGCTTCCGTCATAGCTCTGCCACTGTATGCTTCCGGTATAGCCGGTTAAAGTTAAAGTGGCGTTAGTACCTAAACAAATGGTATCGGTTGAAATAGTTGCCGTGCCGGCAACCGAAGCAGGTCCTACCGAAATGGTAATGCTGTCAATATCGGCACAGGTACCGTCATCACCAATAACCTGGTAAGTAATAGTGGTGGTGGGTGTAGCCGTAACGATAGCACCGAATGTTGAACTTAATCCTGTAGGAGGGCTCCATGTATAATTATATCCCGGGTTATTGCTGGTAGCTGTCAAAACAGTTGACTGTCCGAGGCACAATGCATTCGCTCCGGCAGAAATAGCAACCGTATCGGCTGGTGTAACCGTAGCAACTGCCGCAACTCTCGCACTTTCACATCCAACTTCATAAGTAATTTCAATTCTGCCCAAACTGCCACCCGGCTCTTCCCAGATATCCATCGGAGATGTTACACTGAGCGGGAATTGCATTCCCATGCGGGAAAAGGTAACCGGTATCCCTGCTATATCAGAAATAAACGCACTGGGAGCAGGACCGTAAGAAGTTTCGTTGTTGGCACCAACTGTCCTTGTTCCTAAAATGCCAATCACATCGCCTGCATTAACAGATATGTTAACCGGTATCATTCCTGATGCCGTATTATTTTGTGTAATAAATAAAATAGTAAATGCATTTGTTACAGTAGGATAAGCCGGGGGAGGAACAGCGCCTGTAAAGCTGAGCACTGCAAGATTCTGCATGGTTCCAGTCATTGGCGGAACGAGAAGCCCTATGATAGTAAAATTGACCGGGGCAGTAAACCACAATCCTCTTGATTGCCCTGCTGTATATATATTTACCTGTGCAGGTAAAGGTGCGGTACCCGCCCCTCCTCCATTGCTGATAGCTGCTGCATAAAATGAAGTGGTAGTCCCTACGTTAGTTGTATAAGTCGGACCCGAACCAAGCTGGTTACCTCCTGTTGCGGCATCATACCATTTAATTGAATTACCCGGACTGGTTGCCGAAACCGTAACCTGTCCGTAACCGCAGCGTGTAGCACCGGTAGTCGAAGGAGCGGTAACACCCACAACAATAGACATTGTATTAGAAGTATCGGGCGGACAGGCTGCCTCAGTAACCACAGCCCTGAAATCGGTTGAGGCAACCAAAGTAACCGCATAAGCATCGGTGGTGGAGCCGGGTCCGGTTTCATTAATCCATGAAACACCATCAAAGCTTTGCCATTGTATGGCGCCCACATAACCTGAGAGTAATAATGTGGTGCTGTCATTATCGCAGATAGAATCTTTGGATGCCGAAGCAATGCCTGCAACGGAACAACCTGCATGGTTAAAAGTTTTACTTCCGGCATTTGCTGTAATTGCAATGCCCAACATAAGGCATATACTCAATACGTTTAGTAAGTTTCTTTTCATGATAATTGGTTTAGTAAGATTAGTAATAAGATCAGGAATTTGCAGGCATAAATGTAGAAATAGTTTTTAATAAAACAAAATAAAAAATTTGCTATTAATAACTATAAA
>JBIOHJ010000083.1:0-15098 GCA_044448905.1 Bacteroidia bacterium
AACTTTCTTTGCGTATTCAAAGCAGCTATGTTGAATTAAAAGATATAGCCGCTGAACTTGAAGTTGTACAGGAAGAAATTAATTTTAATCCTGAACGTGCTGAACTAATTAATGAGCGGCTGAATACAATTTATAAATTGGAACAAAAGCACAGGGTAAATACTTCAGAAGACCTGCTGAAGTTCCAAAACGAATTTTCTGAGAAGCTGAGCAGTTATCAAACCCTGGAAGATGATTTAAAAAAACTGGAATCGGAGTCCGAAAAGAAAAAAAGCGAATTGCTGAAGCTTGCATCAGCCATCAGCATAAATCGTAAACTAGCAGCAGTAAAAATTGAAAAAGAAATAAAAAAAATGCTTGGAGAAGTTGGTATGCCTGATGCAGTATTAAAAATTGAGTTAACACAATCAGAAGATGAAACGTTCAATGAAAACGGAATCGATAGAATTAATTTTTTGTTTTCAGCCAATAAAGGAATACACTACCAGGAGTTAAGTAAAGTTGCATCAGGCGGAGAGTTGTCAAGACTCATGTTGTGCATTAAAGCGATGATTGCGAAACTCACTTCTTTGCCGACAATTATATTTGATGAAATTGATTCGGGAGTTTCGGGTGAGATTGCATTTAAAGTTGGAAACATAATTAAAAAAATATCTGATGAACACCAGGTGATTGCAATTACGCATCTTCCGCAAATGGCGGGGAAAGGCGATACACATTATCTTGTTTACAAGGAAACTGGAAAAAATACAACTGCAACCAAAGTAAAAGAGCTTAGTGAAAAGGAACGCGTGAATGAAATAGCAAAAATGTTAAGCGGAGAAAAGCTGACTGAAGTAGCTATTGAGAATGCGAAAGAACTGTTAGAAAAATAAAACATTAAATTTAAACTTTATTTATGTACAATTTACTAAAAGGAAAACGCGGTATCGTTTTCGGAGCACTCGACTCAAATTCCATCGCCTGGAAAGTTGCAAAACGCTGTCATGAAGAAGGCGCTGCTTTTACGTTAACGAATGCACCGGTGGCTTTGCGGCTTGGTGCCATCAATCAGCTCGCAACTGAATGCAACTCCCAGGTGATTCCTGCTGATGTAACTTCTGATATTGATTTGGAAAACCTTTTAGATAAGTCAACAGAAATACTTGGAGGAAAAATAGATTTCATTTTACATTCCGTTGGAATGTCATTAAACATCCGTAAAGGGAAATCATATACCGGACTCGACTATGAATTTTTGAAAAAGACATTGGATATTTCAGCAATTTCACTTCACCGTCTTTTGCAGGCATGCATGAAGAAGGATGCAATAACAGAGTGGGGGAGTGTGGTAGCATTAACATACATTGCAGCACAAAGAGTTTTCCCCGATTACAATGATATGGCTGATGCAAAATCATTGCTCGAATCCATCACGCGTAATTTCGGTTATCAGTATGGTGTAAAGAAAAAAGTAAGGGTGAATACCATTTCGCAATCTCCTACTAAAACTACAGCAGGCAGTGGAGTAAAAGGGTTTGATGCCTTCTTCAATTATGCCGAAGCAATGTCACCGCTTGGAAATGCGTCTGCAGAAGGTTGCGCTAATTATTGCGTAGCTATGTTTTCTGATTTGACAAGAATGGTAACTATGCAAAACTTATTTCATGATGGTGGATTTTCATTTACCGGTGTGAGTTTACCGGTTATGGAAAAGTTTATGACGTGAGCAAACAATAATTATTTTTCCTTTTTTTTATCATTTAATATTTTACCTGCATAAACTCTATATCCTATGAAAACTGATCTTGAAAACGGAAGCAAATTTTATAATGATGTGCTCGCTGCATTTGACAAAGCTGCCGCATTTACATCCTTTGAACCCGGCTTGCTGCACCAGATAAAAATCTGTAACAGCATTTATAAAATGTATTACCCGATTGAAATTGATGGAAAGGTACGGGTTATTGAAGGCATTCGCGTGCAACACAGTCATCACAAAACCCCAACAAAAGGAGGTATCCGTTACAGCGAATTTGTAAGCGAAGATGAAGTGAAAGCGCTGGCTACTTTAATGACTTTTAAATGCGCGGTTGTCGATGTTCCTTTCGGAGGAGCTAAGGGAGGAATCAAAGTAAATCCTTCAGAATATTCTCAAAAAGAATTGGAGCGCATTACACGCAGGTACACAACCGAGCTGATTAAAAAAAATATGATTGGTCCGGCAGTTGATGTACCTGCACCCGATTATGGCAGCGGTCCTCGTGAAATGGCATGGATTGCCGATACTTATGCAACTTTTAAATATGATGATTTGAATGCGCTAGGTTGTGTAACCGGCAAACCGCTTGGACAGGGGGGAATTCACGGAAGAACTGAAGCAACAGGACAAGGAGTTTATTTTGGATTACGTGAAGCAATAAGCAGTACCGAAGATATGAAAGCACGCGGACTAACAGCAGGCATTGCCGGAAAAAAAATAATTGTGCAGGGTATTGGTAACGTGGGATTCTTCTCCGCAAAATTTTGCATGGAAGGCGGAGGAATAATTATTGGTATTGCAGAGCGGGAGGGAGGCATTTATAATGAAAAGGGATTGGATGTGGAAGCGGTTTTCAAACATCGCAATGAAACAAAAAGCATTTTAAATTATCCGGGCGCGAAAAATATAGAGAATTCGTTAGCCCTTCTTGAAATGGATTGCGATATTCTTATTCCGGCTGCTTTGGAAAACCAGATTACTGCTGAAAATGCGTCACGCATAAAAGCAAAAGTGATTGCAGAAGGAGCCAACGGCCCAATAACAAAAGAAGCCGAAGAAATTTTGAATAAAAAAAATGTATTAATTATTCCCGATCTGTTTCTGAATGCCGGAGGAGTAACTGTTTCTTATTTTGAATGGCTGAAAAATCTTTCGCACGTACGGTTTGGGAGAATGGAAAAACGTTTCCAGGAAATGTCGAGTTCGCAATTGGTAAATGCCGTAGAACGTATCACAGGAAAATCACTTGACGCACGCGATAAAAAAATTCTTACCCACGGTGCAGATGAAATTGATTTGGTAAAAAGCGGGCTGGAAGAAACAATGATTTTTGCTTACAATGAAATCCGCGAAGTGAAAATGAAAAATCCAAAAATTACTGATCTGCGGACTGCCGCATTTGTTACCGGGATCAATAAGCTGGGAGTGGCTTACCAGTCGCTTGGAATTTTTCCGTAATGAAAATTTTGAGCTTTTCAGCTATGCTTTTCTTTTTTTGCTTTTGCAATAGCTTCGGATTTTAAAAAAGTTTTATAGAAAAATGCAAATAAAAAAACCGGGAGGATTATCTCCCGGTTTCACTTTTATCAATTTTTGTCTTAGTCAGCGCAGTAAAAGTAATATTCTGCCGTATAAGGAACGCGAGCCTGCTGGCCCACCGTTGAAGCATTAGCTCCTGTTGCTGGTGCTAACCCCCCGGTAGTATTCACACGCTGAATATACGTTGTTCCCTCATAGATTCCCGGCCCCTGTGATGATACTGCACCCAGCAGCAACCAGGGAATGGCAGTCGCATCAACTGTAACACCCTGCAATCTTGTTCCCGCCACCTTGCTTCCGCTATTGCTCTCCCATGTAGGACCTGCGTAGTGTGTGCCCACACCATTGCCGTTGAAACCTGCATTGGCATAGAGCGCTGCTTCCGGTGCCGTGAACACCCATGCGAAAACTCCGGGCGAAGTTTCGGTACACGTGTATATCTGCACCCCTGAAGCAAAAACGTGATAGCTAACTCTGTTTCCGGCAGGAACTTCTAAGATAGGTGGAACAACTGGCCCGTTACGTTCGCCTGAGTTTACTGTTGAACCTGTTTGTTCTGTTGCAGGCTCTATTGAATTATTCTTTTGACAGGCAGAGAATACAACTGCTGTAAACAACGCCATCAGCGCGAATACACTAATCTTGTTTTTTTTCATTTTGATTTTGTTTTAAATTGTGATTATATTATTGTTGATTTATTTTTTTGTTTAAATTATTTTCTCATTTCATCAATATCAATTTTTTACAATCTAATTTCCTTTCATCAATAATTAAACAGTAATTATAAGTTCCTGCTTTTAATTCGCCTGCATTAATAACGCATTGACCATATCCTGATTCGTTTACAAAATAATTTGCAACTTCCACTCCATTATAATCTGATAAACTGATAATTGCGTGCTTAAATACCTGTGCAATAAAATAGGTTATTGTAGAACTTTCAGATGCAGAGCCTGGTAACACCTGTTCCAAAAAGGATTCCCCGCAGAGAATGGCAGAGCTTTTCGCATTGGTACATAAAAAGGTTTCTGTAGAAGGTTTAATTGTGAATTCCTGAATTACTTTCTGATACTGCTTTATTTCCGATTTCAATTTTTCAATCTTTTGCAATAAGTCATTATATGCTTCTTCTGACATTTTTGCTTCCATCATAAGCACCATGTTTTTATATTCGAGCTCATCACAGTAATTATTATTCTTAAGATTTGTTTTTTCATATTTACTATCATTATTGCTTAAAATCATTGAATCAGTGGGATATGTTAAATTGTTTTGACCAATTCCTTTATGAAACAGAAACACCAGGTATAGCAGCATGATTATTTTTAGTATCGTTTTCATGTCTTTAGATTTTAAAAAATTGAGTTTAGAATTTTCTTTCAAAGAAATATCAAAAAGTATCGCTTGTCAACTACCGAACAGGGTAGCTTTTTGAAGGGAGTAAAATGAAAACTAATTGAGAAAAGTCCGAAAAAGCTTTTGAAAAACAGTGTCGGAAAAGTTTAAATGTATCTAAACAATATGCTGGTTGATTGCCTTGGCAACAGCTTCTGTCATGGAGTGGACATGCAATTTTTCGTAAATATTTTTCATATGAAATCGGACAGTATCATAGCTGATTGAACAGGCATCGGCAATCATCTTATAGCTCATTCCTTTTACAAGACAAGTGAGAATTTCTTTTTCGCGGGCTGAAAGGTCTTCATTAATCTGTGACTGAGGCAATGATAATTTTTGAAACATCTGCAGTACTTTATTTGCTATGCTTCCTGTTAATGGCGAACCACCGTTGGACACTTCCTTAATTGCATCCATTAATTCTCCCGGTGGAATTTTTTTCAGAACATACCCTGAGGCGCCAGCGCATATCGCAGCAAAAACTTTATCATCATCTTCAAAAACAGTTTGCATCAGAATGCGAATTGCGGAGTTATGTGCACGAATTATTTTCACGGCTTCAATTCCTGACATTCCAGGCATTTTGATATCCATTAATACAACATCCGGCTTTGACTGTTCGATATTTTTTATCAGCTTATTGCAATCAGGAAACGCACCTGTGCAGGACAATCCTTCAGTAGCATTTATTAAATGTGAAAGCCCTTCACGTAAAACTTTATAATCTTCAAAAATTGCAACTCTTATCATTTTTATTTTCTCTAATTATTTTTTAAATAATTTATACCCGGTACTAAGCATGTTTCAGGCTGCCTTAAAATTAAGCAATAACGATGTTCCTTCACCCGGCCGCGAATTGATATTCAAATTTCCTCCCAGCTCTTCGGCTCTTCTTTTCATATTTTTCAATCCGTTGCCTTCATTAATATTATTGATGTCAAACCCAACACCATTGTCCTGTATTGCCAAACGCATTTGATTTTCCACAAGATGTATCGAAATGAGAACACTTGTTGCGTGGGCATATTTTGAAATGTTGTTAACGGCTTCTTTAAATATAAGATAAAAATTTTTGCGCTGCTCCATTCTCAGCTTATGCGCTATTATTTCGTTTGAACAATCAAAATTCAGTTTGATGCTTTTTACAGTGAATAATTCCGTGGCAAAATTTTTCATCCGCGCAAGTACGTCTCCCAGCTTATCATTTTTGGGATTAATAGTCCAGACAATGTCATGAATGGCTTCAGACATACTGCGCGTAGTCGTATCTATTTTTTCCAGGAATGGTCCAATGTCTTCCTCTTTGTTTCCTGTTCTTTTCCTTAGAATCTCTATAAATACTGATATGCTGCTCAGACCAGAACCAATATCGTCATGTAAATCACTTGCAATTTTATTTCTTACCCGTTGCAATGTTAAAATCTGCTCAAGCCTTGTATAATAAATCAAAAAACTGATTAATCCGGTTGTAAAAAGGCACAACACAAAAAACCACCATGTTTTCCAAAACGGGCCGTCCACATGAATCTTTATTTCTGATACAGGAACGTTCCATTGATCAGGTTTGTTGGTTGCCTTATAGCGCAGCAGATAATCGCCTCCCGGCAGGTTCGTATAAGTAGCAAACGTTCGTGCATCGTTATAGTTCCATCCTTTATCAAAACCATCAAGCATATACGCAAAGCGCGTTTTATCGGGATCAATAAAATTAATCCCGACAAATTCAAAGGTGACTGCATTGTCGCGATAATTAAAACTTAGTTGTTTATCAGTTGGTTTAATTATAAAACTATCACCGGATTTTTTGTAAGAAACCAAAACAACCTTTGGTAAATTCCCATTTGTCTTTAATTGATCGGGTCGAAAACTTACTAAGTAATTATCGCAACCGGAATAAATCGTTCCATCGCTCGTCAGCAAACTTGAAGTATATGTGAATTGATTAGAAGGTAAACCATCGGAAAAATTATAAACTACAGTTTTTTCTGTGCTCAGGTCAAACTTGTTCAAGCCATTGTCTGCATTTATCCATAAATTACTTTGTTTATCAAAAAGCAACGCACCCAATGCATTGCTCGATAAGCCATTGCGGCTGTCGTAATGGGTAAATTGTTTTGAAGCAATGTGGTATTTATATAAGCCTCCCTGTAAAGAAGAAATCCAGAGGCTGCCTTTATCATCATTAAGCAGCGCAGCGATCCATGAATTATTGCTGCTGTCTTTGTTTTCGGGTAGCTTAAAATTAAAAATGGAATTGTCTGATGTATTAATGCAGGATAAATCATTAGTGGTGTAGCCAAGCCAAAGTCTTCCCTGCTTATCCAAAGAAGCGCAGGTGGAACCCTGCGAATTTTTTATGAGCGGATGCAGCGAATCTTCTTTCGAGTAATGTATGTACTCTTTTGTTTTAAAATTATATTTCAAATACCCGTTTCCCCACACACCAATCCAGAAATTTTCATTTTTATCTTTAATAATTGACATGGTTATGATCTCGGTGAGTTCCTGAACTTTTTCAGGTAACTCTTTCTTTAAAGGGATAAATTTTTTTGTGATGGTTTCAAACCTGGCAAGCCCACCGGTTGTACCCATCAGTAATTTATTATTTTCATAATACAATGCGCTCACCTGGTTATAATCGCCAGGAAAAGTAAAGTGCTCCATTTCTCCTGTTGAAGGATTTAATCCAAATAATCCTTTCGACAAAGTGCCGATCCAAATTTTTCCGCTGTCACCTTCAATAAAAGTCTCGCTCGCATCATCAAGTAAAAAATTCTCAATTACTTTTTTATTGTAATAGGTTTTAAATTGAGTTTGTATAGGGTTGACATAATCAATCCCGCGGTTGGTTGCGATAAAAATGGTGCCTTGTTCATCACGTAAAAGATGAGTTGCACCCTTATCGCTTACGGCTTGCGGATTATTGCGGTCAGGACCATAAAATCGTGCATCCCCTGTTTTAATATTAACACTCACGATTCCACGTCCGAAAGTTGTAGCCCATAGCTCATTATTACTTGACCTGCATAATGAAAGATAACTGATTCCCGAAGGATGTGGATCGTTTAATAATGGAATCGAATCCAGGTGATCGCTTCCATAGCGGAATTTATAAACTCCAGTATATCTCCATGTAAGATAATAGGCTACCGAATCACCATCATTATAAAATGCCATGATATAAGGTTGATTTAAAATCGGCCAGTGCTTGGGATTGTATTCTTTGTTGCAAAAAACCTTTCCATCTTCGGTAAAAATCATTCCTGCCCATGTTGACATCCACAATCCCGATTTTGTCACAAAAAAACGATTTGGTAAACAGCGTAAAGTTTTAATAGAATCGTACAACGCTTCATTTGATAAAACATCAAAACGAATCGAATCAATTGAAACGGATAAAATATTTTGCAATGTTCCAAACCACATTTTGTTTTTAAACATGGTTACAGAAACCACCCCGGTGTTAAATTCGATTTTCTGTCCGTTACAATTTGCTGAAGTATAATTAAGAAATTTATTTGTACTCGGATCTAAAATGCTCAACCCGCCATCCGTACCAATCCATATCCGGTTTTTTGAATCTTCGCAAATTGAATTAATATCATTATTAAAAATCGAAGTGGAATCGCCAATCTGATGAATGTATCTCACCACATTGGATCCGTCAAAACGATTCAATCCTGCATTAGTGCCAATCCACAAAAAGCCGCGGCTGTCTTTCATCAGGCAGGTGGTCATTCCGGATGATAGCCCGTTTAAAGAATTGAGGTGATGAAAATTCGGCTCCAGCTGCTGTCCCTTCAGCTGAGTGAAAAATAAAAAAATAACAATAAATGTTTGTAATGATGATTTCATAATCGAATGTAAAATTACAAACCCGATTACAAAAATAATACAAACCTACCCCGTTTGGCAGGTACAAGTCTTTTAAATACGACTTACTTTTACTGCTTAAAAATTGGAAAACAATTTTAATTGAAATTAAAATTAATGCTATGATAAAACAATTATTTAATAATCTTTATACTTTATTAATTGTTCTTGTTCTCTTGACAGCAGCAGCGAAAGCCCAAATTATTTATACGGATTTGGTTCCCGACATTAGCGATACATGTGTCTTTAACTATGGAGGGTCATGCAACCACGTTAATAACTTTGATTTGAACAATGACGGGAATGATGATTTTGGAATTACTGTTTATAATACATTCCATAGTGGTGTGTGGTGTAACTCACAATATTATTCTTATTCAGAAATAGGCATTTCGGCTGTTCCATTAGATAGCAATGAAATTGCAATTGCGAATGGAAACAGTGCAATACAATTTAATTTGTCGGATACTATTGGCTCCTTGCAATCATGGGTTAATTCAGGTACTCTGCTCTCAAAAACAATTTATTTTTATTTTCCTTGCCCAAATCCGGGAGGAATTTTTTATGGCAATGGGCATCTCGGTTTGAAATTAGTTAAAAACGGGCTTGATTATTTCGGATGGATACGACTGAATGTTAATCCTAATACGCCATCTTACTATTCTTGTACAATCTACGATTTCGCATTCAATAATGCTCCAGGGCAATTCATTCTTGCCGGTGACACAGGATCCGGTTCAACGGGAATAGTTGAAACTTCATTTAGCAAACCAATAAATATTTATCCCAACCCTTTCTTCTCTTCAGCAATACTTACCTTCGATTCGAATATCAAAATTGAAAATGCATTATTAGATATCTTCGATATGGCAGGAAGAAAAGTTAAACAAATCGAAATCAAAAGCAAAAAAACAGAAATCAGAAAAGAAAATCTCTCTTCAGGAATTTACATCTTTAAAGTGCAAAGCAGAAATGAAATAATCGGAACTGGAAAAATAATTGTTCAATAAATTTAAAAAACGAAGAAAATGAAAAGAATTTTGTTCTCATCACATCTTGTATTATCTCTAAATACAATTCATGCGCAGATTATTTACACGGATATAAATCCTGATAGTACTTTCTATTTCAGCGGTTGCCCGTCATACCCCTGCACCGTCCCATGTGATGTGTGTAATGACCCCCATTATTTTGATTTGAACAATGACGGAACAAATGATTTCAGCATTTGGATTTCTGAAAGCAGCAGTTCTACATCATGCAATGGTTTTCCGGCAGTGTGGTGGTCACATTCAATTAAGGTATTTCCGGCAGATAGTAACTCAATAATGTCATTGGATGGTATATCCGTAAATGAAATAAACTTTTCTGATACAATCGGATCTCAGCAATCATGGGTTGATTCGTCTTTGTTGAGTATGCAATGGTATTATCTCATAAGTCCGGGTGCATGTTCTATGGCAGTTGTCGGAAACTGGGTTTCCACCGGATTCTTCGGCATAAAATTCACAATCGGAAACCAATACCACTATGGTTGGGCGCGTGCATATGTGGATGCCGGAGCTTCCTTTTATTGGCCTATGTCATTCATTTTATATGATTTTGCCTACAGCAGCTTACCCAATCAATTCATCCTTGCCGGTGACACAGGAACCGGAACAACCGGAATAATTGAAACACTTGCTGATAATGAAATAAATATTTATCCCAATCCATTTGCCGTAGTGGCAACACTTACTGTAAATTCAAATTTCAAATTAAAAAATGCAGATTTAAAATTATTTGATGTGACAGGAAGAGAAATAAAACAATTTGAAATCAAAAATCAGAAAACAGAAATTAAAAGAGAGAATCTTTCTTCAGGGGTTTATTTTTATAAAGTGCATAATGAAAATGAACTTATCGGTGCAGGTAAGTTAATTATACAATAAATTAAAACCATAAAAATAACAATCACCATGAAAAAACATCTTACACTTATTGCCCTGCTTCTGATTTCCAATACCTTGCCTACGATGTCGCAAATCGGCACACAAAGGTTAGTCCTTGCAGAGGACTTCTCTTCAATATTCTGCACGCCTTCAACACCTGCTAATATTTATTTTAATTCCCTTATAAATGTTAACGCTTCCAAAGTTGTAAAACTTACTTACCAGTGGAACATGGGAGGAAATGACCCGATGTATCTTCAAAATTCCGGACAACTGACTGTAAGAGATAACTACTATTACGTTCCTTACGTTCCTTATTCGTTAATGAATGGAAGTATCGCTACGCTTTTAGGTCCTAACTATGCAGGCGCACCTTATAACTGGACCCAGACAAAAATAGATTCCGCCTGGGCAATACCTGCTCCATTCAGTATTTTACTCACTCACTCATTAAACCAGGCGTTGGATTCCATTTTCATTACTGCAATGATCACCTGCGAACAAAACATCACTATGACAACTCCCAAGTTCAGGTGTGCAATGACGGAAGAGCACATTCATTTTGCATCTCCGCCCGGTTCAAATGGCGAAACTGATTTTTTCGATATTATGAGAAAAATGTATCCAGATGCCAATGGAACACCAATAGCAGCCTCGTGGGCAACCGGGCAAACACAAACAATAATTTTTGCCGAAAAGATTCCGCTTTACATTTATGATAAAAATCAGATAGCAGTTGTAGTATTTATCCAAGATGATTTTACAAAGAATGTCGAACAGGCATTTTACAGCGCCCCGCTCTCTTCTGTTGGGATAAATGAAGTAATGAAAGAAAATAATTTGAGCGTTTTTCCGAATCCATCATCCGGTTCCACCACTATTTCATTTTCTCTTTCCAAATCAGAAAAAACTTCTGTAAAGATTTTTGATATAAACGGAAGATTAATAACCACTCTTGCAAAGAGGGAATTTGGAGAAGGCAAACACAATATTAAATGGGATGCTGAAGATGTTGGGGCAGGAATTTATTTTCTGAGGGTGGATGCGGATACTTATTCAGAAAATCAAAAATTGATTGTTGCGAAGTAGATGGATAGTTGCATATAAAAAAAGAAGCGAAGTGATAACCATCTCGCTTCTTTTTTTAACTTTCCTCTTTCTTCTTTTTTACCTTCGGTGGGGATACAGGCAAAACCGGTGGGGCAGCAGGCAAAACAGGCTTTGTAGTAAGATTTGCCTTTAACATATTATTCTCTTTATCAAAAACCATTTCAATGACGGTTCCTTCGGTAATTCCTCCTTTAATAATTTCTTCGGCAAGAGAATCCTCAATGTATTTTTGGATAGCACGCTTAAGCGGGCGGGCGCCAAAATTAGCATCGAATCCTTTTTCGGCAATAAAATCTTTGGCTTCTTCGGTAAGTTTTAATTTATAGCCAAGGCCGGTTACACGCTGGTAGAGTTCTTCCAGCTCAATATCTATAATCTTATGAATTTCTTTCTTACCTAATGCATTAAAAATTACAACATCATCAATGCGGTTTAAGAACTCCGGTGCAAATGCTTTCTTTAACGCGCTTTCAATAACGCCTTTTGCAAAATCCTCAGAGTTATTTTGTTTTGCTGCAGTGTTGAAACCAACTCCTGCTCCGAAATCTTTTAACTGGCGTGAACCGATGTTGGAAGTCATGATGATAATTGAATTTTTGAAATCCACTTTTCGTCCAAGGCTATCAGTAAGCTGTCCATCGTCTAACACCTGCAATAATAAATTAAACACATCGGGATGCGCTTTTTCAATTTCATCGAGCAGGATAACCGCATAAGGCTTGCGTCTTACTTTTTCAGTTAGCTGACCGCCTTCTTCATAACCTACATACCCGGGAGGCGCACCAATCAATCTCGATACCGCAAATTTTTCCATATACTCGCTCATGTCAATCCTGATGAGCGCTTCTTCAGTATCAAACAGGTATTTTGCCAGGACTTTAGCAAGTTCCGTTTTTCCTACGCCAGTCGGACCAAGAAAAACAAATGAACCGATTGGCTTGTTGGGATCTTTAAGTCCCGCACGGTTACGCTGAATAGCACGAACAACTTTTCTGATTGCTTCGTCCTGCCCGATTACTTTTCCATTTAATTCTTCCGGCATTTTTAACAGGCGGGCACTTTCGGCCTGGGCTATGCGATGAACCGGAATTCCGCTCATCATGGCAACAACTTCGGCTACATTTTCTTCTCCTACACTAAACCGTTGACTTTTTGTTTCATCTTCCCATATCTTCTTAGCCGAATCAAGCTGTTCAATCAATTGTTTTTCTGTATCTCTCAGCTTGGCTGCTTCCTCGTATTTCTGGCTTCTCACCACGCGGTTTTTTTCCACTTTAATTTCCTGAACTTTATTTTCAAGCTCAATAATATTATTCGGGACATGAATGTTTGAAATATGCACACGTGAACCTGCTTCATCCAGCGCATCAATGGCTTTATCAGGAAGGTAACGATCGGTAATATAACGGGCAGTAAGTGTTACGCAGGCTTTTAATGCCTCGTCTGTATAGTTTACATGATGATGATCTTCATAACGGTCTTTAATATTTCTAAGAATTTCTATAGTCTCATCAATGGAGGTTGGATCAATTAAGACTTTTTGAAACCTGCGATCAAGGGCACCATCTTTTTCAATGTACTGGCGATATTCATCTAACGTTGTCGCACCAATGCACTGGATTTCGCCACGGGCAAGAGCGGGCTTAAACATATTGCTCGCGTCTAACGAACCCGATGCGCCACCAGCTCCAATAATAGTATGAATTTCGTCAATAAATAAAATTACATCGGGCGATTTTTCCAGCTCATTCATCACAGCTTTCATGCGCTCTTCAAATTGTCCGCGGTATTTTGTTCCGGCTACCAACGATGCAAGATCCAGAGTTACGATCCGTTTGTTAAACAAAACTCTTGAAACTTTTCTTTGTACAATCCGCAAAGCCAGTCCTTCTGCAATAGCAGATTTACCCACACCGGGTTCACCAATCAGGATAGGATTATTCTTTTTTCTGCGGCTTAAAATTTGAGAAACCCTTTCAATTTCACGTTCGCGACCCACAATCGGATCTAATTTACTCTCCTCCGCAGCACGGGTTAAATCTCTTCCAAAATTATCGAGTACAGGTGTCTTTGATTTCGAATCACCCATCTTTTTTGTCGCGCCAATTCCAGGACCATCATCTTCCTTTGAATACGGATCGTCTTCAGCAGGATTCTGAGGAGCTTCTGATTTAAAATTAGACTTAAAGGTTTCCAGTTCTTCACAAATTATATCGTAGGTTACACCATATTGATTTAAAATCTGTGTAGCAATATTATCTTCATCCTTTAAAATAGAAAGTAAGAGGTGTTCGGTTCCTATAATTTCGCTTTTATAAATTTTAGCTTCAAGATAGGTAATCTTTAATGCTTTCTCCGCCTGCTTGGTCAACGGAATATTATTAAGGTTACTAACATTTCCTGAGCTGCCTTTTACTGAGTTCTCAACAGATTTGCGCAATTCAATCAGGTTAATATTTAGCGACTTCAAAAATTTAATTGCCATTCCTTCTCCTTCACGAATCAAACCGAGCAGCAGATGTTCGGTTCCAATGTAATCATGCCCCAAGCGTAATGCTTCCTCACGGCTGTATGTGATTACATCTTTTACACGGGGCGAAAATTTTGCTTCCATTTTTATTTTGGTTTTATTATTTAAACGCCAAAATCAATAAAATGTTTAAGCAACTGGCTGAAACTTTTTACGATTTATTAACAGGCAATATTAGTGAATAAATGACTGCTTGAATGTTGGCTATTTTGTTCATTTTTCTTTTATTTCAATCAGAAAATATGCCATTAGTTTATTACTTTCGCAAACAGTAATAAATTATGACAGAATATTCATAAATGTCGTTTTACCGGTGTAATAAAAAACAAAGAGAAGGGAATTTACTGACACTTTATCCTGAATAGATCACCCGGTTCACAGAATTTAAATTGTATTTTAAAAAAGTAAACAGATATGGCGGAAGGCGAAAATGTAATTAAGATCAATATTGAAGAGGAAATGAAAACCGCATACATTGATTATTCAATGTCGGTTATTGTTTCGCGTGCCTTGCCCGATGTGCGTGACGGCTTAAAACCTGTGCATCGAAGGGTTTTATACGGTATGCTTGATTTGGGAGTATTATCCAACCGGGCGCATAAAAAATCTGCCAGGATAGTAGGAGAGGTGCTTGGTAAATATCATCCGCATGGCGATACCTCAGTTTACGATGCCATGGTAAGAATGGCGCAGGAATGGTCATTGCGATACATGTTGGTTGACGGGCAAGGAAATTACGGCTCAATTGATGGGGATAGCCCGGCAGCAATGCGATATACAGAAGCAAGGTTGAAGAAAATTGCCGAGGAGATGTTATTGGATATTGACAAAAACACGGTTGATTTTAGAAATAATTTTGATGATACGTTGCAGGAGCCAACGGTTTTGCCGGGAAAAATTCCCAATCTATTAATCAATGGAGCTTCAGGAATTGCCGTTGGAATGGCTACCAATATGCCACCTCACAATATAACTG
>JBIOHJ010000084.1:0-14862 GCA_044448905.1 Bacteroidia bacterium
CCCTGGAAAGAACCAGTGGTGTAAACATTTCCGGAAGCATCAAAGGCAATGGAGGGTCCACTATCGATAAATGCCATTCCACCAATAGCTTTTGCCCAAACAAAATTGCCCGAACTGTTTAATTTGGAAATGAAAATGGCATCACTTGCACCCGAATTTAAATTAAATATTCCCACCCCCGGATCAAAGTCAGCTGTTCCAAAAAAAATACCAGTGGTATAAACGTCCCCGCTACCACCAGGGTCAATAACCATTGAGAAACCCTGATCATTAAATCCTGTTCCGTCCATCCCTTTTGCCCAAACAAAATTGCCGGAACCATCTAATTTGGAAATGAAAATATCCCACGTCCCTCCTGCCGCAGTTAAATTAAATGTTCCGGCACCCGGATCAAAGTCAACTGTTCCAAAGTAGGAGCCTGTAGTATAAATATCCCCGCTTGAAGGATCAACGGTTAAGAAATAACGATAATCGTAATTTCCATCTATTGCTTTTGCCCAAACAAAATTGCCGGAGCCATCTAATTTGGAAATGAAAATGTCATCGCCCGTTAAGTTGTATGTTCCCGCGCCCGGATCAAAGTCAACCGGTCCCCCGTAATCTCCAGCGGTGTAAACATTGCCGGATGCATCAAGCGCCATTGACCAGACAAAATCATTTGATAGTCCGCCAATTCGTTTTGCCCAAACAAAATTACCTGAGCTGCTGAATTTTGAAATATAAATATCTTCCTGCCCTGCTGAAGTTAAATTGAATGTTCCTGCACCCGGGTCAAAGTCAACCATTCCTTCGAAACAACCGGAAAAATAAATATCTCCTCCTGCGGGATCAAGTGCTATGGCACCACCAAAATCGTCATTTATTCCACCCATTGCTTTTGCCCAAACAAAATTTCCCGATGCATCCAGTTTGGAAATAAAAATATCGTTGGCTCCAACCGAAGTCAAATTGAATGTTCCCGCGCCCGGGTCAAAGTCAACTGTTCCGGAAAAAAGACCTGTGGTGTAAACATTGCCGGAAGCATCAATAACTATAGCATTACCGCCATCGAAATAGGTTGAGCCCATTCCCTTTGCCCAAAGCCAGTTGGGAGATTGGGAAAAAGAATTATGAATTATGAACCCGCCTGCCAACATAAAGGCAATGAAAAGGCGGGCAGGTGTTGAATGCAGAATTAAGAAGAAGAGAATTTTTTTCCCCGATAAAAATCGGGATTTCACAATTCCTGTTTTGATTTTAGTTGTGTTCAACATGATGATTTTATTTTTAGTTAATAAAAATTCCAGGTCAATGCACTTCACCTTTTCGTGCTATCGCCAGGAAAATAATTGGATGAAGCGAGGCAATAGTCCCGGTCGGGATCCGTTAGGTTAGGTTGCCTCGGAGAATTTTAGTCCCGTTGTCTACAGGGATGGATTAGGAAAACTCAGGGAGGAAATCAAATCCGCGTCAAACGTACATTTTAATTTGACCTATACAACATAAAGGAAATAATAAAATACGGTAACTGTGAATCCTCTCCGGAACTCAGCGAAAATTGAGTGAAAAAAAAACAGCCTGAAGGCGGTTTTTAACTGAGTAATTATAAATCAATGATTGTGATCGGGATCGCAATGACAGGGGAATAGTTTTTTATTTCATCACTACCATTTTCATTATTTGCAAACCGGCAGCAGTTTCAATATGGCATAGATAGGTTCCGTTAGCAAACAACGAATTATCCGAAAGCATTTTTTGTTCGCCTTTCAGTAACCTGCCCTGGTAAACAGTGTGAACAATCCTGCCTGTTACATCGGCAATAAAAATTTTCACTACATCCTCCTGATTTAAAATAAACCGGATTTCACTTTCTGCAGAAGACGGGTTTGGAAAAATTCCCGCATCAATAATAGTTGAAGTAATTTCATTTACATACAATCCTGTTGGGCAAATACGGTAAATTACACCTGCTGTGGTATAACCGCCTTTCATCGCGTATATACAGCCATCAGTTCCCTGCCTTATAGTTGTTAATCCACCCGAAGTTGTCAAATCCATCCAAAGCACGTTGCTGGTTACTGTGTTATACAATGGAGGATTGCCGAGAGTGCAATTATACACTCTTCCGTAATTATTATCCGCCACAAGCATATGATTGGTAAATTGTGAAATGATAGTACTGTTATAAACTAAAATTCCGGTCACTGACGGTACAGGTGCTCCCCATGTAGTAATGGGGTTAGTAAATGACGGGTTGGTGCAAGGACTGGTAGTCGAACCTATCAGGTAATTTCCTTCGCAGGTGCTCCATCCGTAATTAGCTCCTTTGTGAATAAAGTTGGCTTCGTCCCATGTATTCAAGCCATTTTCGGCAACGTAAATGGAATCATTCACCGGGCTGAAACAAAAATCAAAGGGGTTACGGTGCCCATAGCTCCAGATACGGTCGTCATTACCCGATAACGGGTTTCCGTTATCGTAAAACGGATTGTCGGTAGGAATGGAGCCATCGGTATTAATGCGCAAAACTTTTCCGTAAGGATTGGTCAACAATTGTGCATTGGACATTACAGCAATATCCCCTATTACAAAATAAAGTTTGTCGGGTTCGCTTGCGTGCATGTGCAGATTCCCGCCCACATGATTTCCGGCAATTCCATTTGAAACATCAATATCGAGGAGCAGAATTGGATTGGTTCCGATATTAGCTGCCTCAGTAAATTTTATAATTCGAATACGCTCATCACCATTATAGTTATGATTGTAATAAGCATAAACGTAATGGTTAGATGCAAAATCGGGATCAACGCAAACTCCTAACAAACCCCGTTCAAAATCGGCATTTACCGAATCAGTGAGGTTATAGAATGTATTCAGGAAAACACCTGCAGGCGAATACACTTGTATTTTTGCATTAACTGCCGGGAACGATGAACCGCCTTTCAGTGTAATCAGGTAGTTTCCATTGGGCATCCAGTCGAATGCAACAGGATATTGAAGACCTGATACAATTGTGGTGGTGGTAAATTGCCCGTACGAATTAATAGCCGCAAATAATAATAGAGTAAGAATACGTTTCATAGTTGGTTATTTTAATGGTTTTATTTTTGATAAAAGTAAAGATATTTTTTTCACAAAATGAATGAAATAAAATATCATTGAAAAACCCAATTAATTATTAAAGCATGACGTGATATTATTCCAGGAGAATTAATTTTTTTATTTCACTTGTACGGCTGTCAGAAACAATTGTACAAAAATAAACTCCGGGAGAGGAGTTTAAGGTCCCGAGCTCGATGTGTAAAGTTTCATCGGCAATAATGGATTTGTATAAAAGTTTTCCGGTAACATCTGTAATTATAAATTCCTCCCCAGTCTTAAACTTTAAACATTGAACATTAAACTTTCCATCTGCCGGATTTGGGTAAATTGAAAAGTCTGAATTATCATGTTTGACTTGCTGAATAGCGGTTGCCGCATTAACTGTAAACGAAATTGAATCGGTTGGTCCCGGAGCAATACCAGGCGTACAGGGTGACGGCAATGCCCCGGCATCCACGTGAAAAATAAAGCTGTAATTTCCTGCCGGAAGTGGGTTCACTTTAAATGTATCGGTATAGTTGCAGATAAAAGTCAGCATCCCAAGACAATGCAACGCGCCTGCGTAAACCGAATTGTTTTGTACAAAAAGTGTTTGGGTATGCTGGTCGCAGTTGCCTGAAGAAAAACTCAGGTCGGCATAAAAATAAATAGTATCCGCAGCAGTGGGGTTTACCAGTGAATACGAGATACTATTTATCCATTGAGAGTTAGCATGAAAAACGGTGGAGGCAAATAAAACGAATAACGCGGAAGTAAGATTTTTTTTCATGACTTTACTTTTTAAAACGTTAATAGCAAAGTTAAGAGGATTTTAAATTTAAAAAGGTTGCATGAGAAAAGTTTACAGTTGGAGAATAATTGAATCCGAATGCAGGGGTTTGTCTTAGACCGTGAACCTTAATCTTCAATGCGGCAACTTAACTATTATTCCCTATTTTTCGCCCGACATTTCAGAATGAATAAAATACAGCAGATAAAATTATTACTCGGTCCCGTATGCGCTATAGTTACCTGGGTATTCTTTGATCTTTCACCGGGCAACCCGCTTGTTACACGTATGGCGGGAGTTATTATATGGATTGCTGTATGGTGGTTTACCGAGGCGGTTAACCTTGCCATTACATCAATGCTGCCTCTTGTCCTTTTGCCTGCATGGGGAATTCTGGATATGAAAACCACCTCCATGCAATACATGGACCAGGTTATTTTTTTATTTATAGGAGGTTTTCTTTTAGCCATTTCCATGGAAAAATGGAATTTGCACAAGCGCATTGCAATGAATATTTTGTGGCGAATAGGTTCGCATCCTTCGCAAATCCTGTTTGGTATAATGCTGACTTCGTTTTTGATTTCAATGTGGATTTCGAATACTGCAACCGTTATGATGCTTTTTCCGGCAGTGCTTTCCATTGCGGGAAGCGTGGCAAGCGACCATAATCACTCAAAAAATTATGCCGCTGCATTGATGCTGGGCCTTGCTTATTCGGCAACTATTGGCGGAATGTCAACGTTAGTAGGTACTCCAACCAACATGATTTTCGCAAGTTTTTATGCAAAAGAGTTTCCACTGCAGGAAGAAATATCCTTTGCGGGATGGTTCCTGTTTGCTTTTCCTTTAGCGTTGATATTTTTTATTTTTACATTTTTTGTTTTAAAAATGTTCCTCGTTCATAAAACAACTGTAATGAACTTTTCGAAAGATGACCAGATTCAAAAGCTGAAAGAATTAGGTAAGATAACCAGGGAAGAAAAAATCATACTTACAGTTTTTATCTGTACAGCTTTTCTTTGGTTTTTCAGAGCTGACATTGATTTAGGTATTTTTAAAATAAACGGATGGTCAGATTTTTTTGGAAACCCTTCTTACATACAGGACAGCACAGTTGCTGTATTAATGGCGCTCATTTTATTTTTTATTCCTGCAGGAAAAGAAAAAAAGGAAACCGTTATGGAATGGAAAGATGTTTCAAAGCTGCCGCTTCACATTATATTTCTTTTCGGAGGCGGGTTCGCCATTGCAAAAGGATTTGAAGTTTCAGGGCTCAGCAACTGGCTTGCCGGAAAGCTTTCTTTATTTTCAGGAATGAATGAGCTGCTGATTATTTTAGGAATTTGCCTGGTGGTTACTTTATTAAGTGAATTCACTTCAAATGTTGCCACTATTCAACTCATGTTGCCGGTACTGTTATCCTTAACTGCAAGTCTTGTCATTTCACCCCTTATGCTTATGATTCCGGCAACGTTTGCGGCTTCATCAGGCTTTATGCTTCCTGTTGCCACTGCTCCAAATACAATAGTATATGGATCGGGTTTAATCAATCAGAAACACATGCTAAAGGCAGGATTAATTTTGGATATTTGTTTTGCTGTCTTTATCACAATAGCTATGATGTTTTATTAAGCTATGTATCGTTACCAAAAGCCACCTGATAAAATGTCATAAATTTGCAAATGATATTTTAAATTTATACTTAAAAATTCACAGATCATAATGCCGCAGTATCACTCTCTTGGTCAGATTCCACCTAAGCGCCACACACAATTTCGCAAACCTGACGGTAGTTTATATGCCGAAGAATTATTTTCAACGCATGGATTTAGCAGCGTGTATTCGCTGATTTATCATTGTCATCCACCAACAATGATCAAAGAAATGGGTGAGCCATTTTCGCGCGAGCCCAAAATTGCGTTTCAGCGCTCAATGAAACATCAAAGTTTTCGTGGATTTAATATTACTCCTGAGGATGATTACATAAAAAGTAAAAAGCCTGTTCTTGTAAATAGCGATTTGCATATTGCTCTTGCGGCACCTCGAAAATCTATCACCGAATATTTCCTGAAGAATGCTGATGCGGATGAAATGATTTTTGTGCATGAAGGAAGCGGCAAGCTCAAGACTCTTTACGGGGAAATTGATTTCAAGTATGGAGATTATTTAATTATTCCCCGAGGTACCATGTTTCAGCTTGAATTTAAGGATCAAAATAATCGCTTATTAATTGTTGAATCATTCAGCGCCATAGAAGTTCCGAAGCGATACCGCAATGAATATGGACAGCTTGAAGAACATGCTCCTTATTGTGAACGTGATATCCGCAAACCACAGAATTTAAAAACATATGATGAGAAAGGCGATTTTAAAGTAATGATTAAGAAGCAGGGATTGGTTTATCCGTATATTTACGCTACACATCCGTTTGATGCTATTGGATGGGACGGTAATTATTACCCATGGGCTTTTTCTATTCACGATTTTGAGCCCATAACGGGTCGTATACACCAGCCGCCACCGGTTCACCAGACTTTCCAGGCAAATAATTTTGTGGTGTGCTCTTTTGTTCCTCGTCTTTTCGATTACCACCCGCTTTCCATTCCGGTACCTTACAATCACAGCAATATTGATTCGGACGAAGTGCTTTATTATGTTGACGGAGAATTTATGAGCCGGAAAAATGTAGAGCGTGGTCAAATCACTTTGCATCCTGGTGGAATTCCGCATGGGCCGCATCCCGGCACGGTAGAAAAAAGTCTTGGTGCAAAAGAAACCAAAGAGCTTGCAGTGATGATTGACACCTTCCGTCCATTGTGGTTAACCGAGGATGCATTGGGGATTGGTATTGATGATTATTACAAAAGCTGGCTGAGCTGAAACCCGGATGCCTTTACTTTTTTCTTGTTAGTAAGTTCGATTTATTAAATAGTTTCTGTTGTGCACAATAAATCGTTTTTTATTTCGTTATTGAGCATATTATGCGGCTTGAATACATTTGTCATTCGTGTTTTGCTATTGATGTTTGCGGAAAAACCATTGTGTTCGATCCGTGGATTACCGGAACAGCTTACCATGGCAGGTGGCATCTTTTCCCAAAGCCGGCAGATATTTCTAAAGCCGTTTCGGCTGACATTATTTGCATTTCACACGGGCATAACGATCATTTGCATAATGATTCTTTAAAGCGTATCAACAAAAACGCGCATGTTTTTTTTCCATACCAGTGGCGAAAAGGAATTCGCTCTTATTTTAAGCACGCTGGATTTTCAAAAATAACAGAAGCTGTTTCGTTTCACTGTTATGAACCTGCCGCAGGAATTAAGATAACCTATTTAGGATACTCTCTTGAAAGTGTTATTGTGATTGAAGTAGGAGGGAAGGTATTGGTGAATATTAATGACGCATTAAATTCAAATCACGAAAACGCAGTAAATTATTTACTGAATAAAATAAAAGAGCGATGGTCCAAGATTGATTATTTCCTTTCAGGATGGAGTGGTGCCGGTTATTTTCCCAATAAAGTAAAATTCAAAACAAAAAATGATATTGAAACAGGTAAAATCCGTGAACAATATTTCGCAAATAACTTTTGCCGGTTTACTAAATTTCTTAATCCCCGAATGGCAATTGCGTTTGCTCCCGGTTTTGCATTATTGCAGGAAGATAACCGGTGGATTAACCAACTCAAATTTCCACGCCAGGAACTAAATAAATATTATCGAAATTATTTTGACAATGAGACAAAAATAAAATTTCCCATTATGTATCCTGGCGACTATATTAAAAAGGACGAATTAGTCAAATCATCATTAACAGGTGTGAAAGTTTCAGACGATAAGCTGTATGATAAACTGGAAACGGAATTTGAAAATGAAATCAGGGAATCAAATATTAAAAGAGTTTTTCCTGAAACACAGTTCCCGAATTTCTTATCCAAATTAAATAGTCAGCTGGAAAAAAATAAAAATATTTATCCGAAATTGGTTTTGGAAGATGCAATATTTAGTATTTATCTAAACGATATATTGCAAAATAGTTTTTTGAATGTTGCTTTCTGTAATGGAGAGTTCAGGGTTACTCGGAGTAATAACATGCATGCTGAAAGTAAACTCGTTATTTCAACTGATGCAGCATTGCTTATGGAAAATTTTAAGAAACCATGGGGAGGCGATTTACTCTCCATCGGTTATGGAATAACTATAGAGGTATTTGAAGAGCGGTCGCTTGAAAAAAATCTGGATATTATTTGTGTCAGGTTACTATCGAGATTTCCAATTGTAATTAAAGATATGCCTGGAAATTTGCATCGGATGATAAAATATTATTTCAGCAACCCTGAAATAAGTTTATTGTGGCTCAGGCAAAAAACCATGCTCAAGCCATACGTAAATAAATTTCCTTTCAACGAGCGAGACCATTGGATAAGTTTTAAAAAATGTGATTTATGCAAGGTTTGTAATTTACCCGAGTTGAATTTTTACTCAGGGTACTCAATCCTGACATGATAAATGCTCATCAGCATTTTTTTGAAAATCTTTTTAATCGAAAAAATATCTTTAAAAGTAATATCGCAGTTAATAAATTGCTGTTGTTTAATCTGGCTTTCGATAATAGTATCAACCAGGGTACTTAAAGTTTCCGCATCGTGTTTTTGCAAACTACGTGATGCGGCTTCAACCGAATCAGCCATCATCAGTACTGCTGTTTCTTTTGAAAAAGGCAGGGGACCCGGATACCTGAAATCATCTTCATCGGCAATTTTTTCGGGATAGTTTTTCAGATATGATTGATAAAAGTATTGCACCATTGTAGTACCATGATGCGTACGTATGAAATCTATCAGCAGATCGGGCAATTTATTTTTACGCGCTTTTTCAATTCCGCGAATAACATGGCTGATGATTATGGTTGCACTTTCTTCGAAGGATAAATCATCATGCGGATTGACTGTAGTGTTTTGATTTTCTATAAAATAAAGCGGCATGTCCATTTTGCCGATGTCGTGATACAAAGCACCCGCCCGGACGAGTAACGTATTGCCGCCAACCTTGAAAATTGCAGCTTCGGCAAGATTGGCAACCTGCATGCTATGCTGAAAAGTTCCGGGCGCTTTTAATGAAAGGTCTCTTAGCAATGGTGAATTAAGATCCGACATTTCCATTAGCGAAACATCCGAAATAAGGCCGAAAGTTTTTTCAATGATATAAATAAGAGGGTAAGCAAACAACGTGAGCAATGCATTTCCGAACAGCCATCCGATATTAATATAATTTAAATCCCTGAAGGTTCCGTTATGAATAAGTGAAAGAGCGACATAACAAACCACATAAGAAACAAAAATTAATGAAACCGAAAAAAATAGCTGGGCGCGTTTGCGCAGATGAGCAAAGCTGAAAATTGTTATCATGCCTGCTATGATTTGCATAAATACAAAGTCATAACTTCCGGGTGCTATCATTGCAAGAAACAATATGGTGATTACATGGGTAAACAACGCCAGTCGCGTATCAAAAAAAACACGGATGACAATTGGCAATATGCAGCAGGGAACTAAATAGTAGCTGATTGCACTTTGCTGCAAAGATTTTGCAAAAGAAAAAGCAATCAATATCATTAGCATAAAAATTAAAATTATCCTGCGGTTATCTGCAAATACATCTTTGCGAAGGGTTCTGAGAAAAATCATCAGCATTAAAACAGCTATGGATATTATTGCCAGTTGTCCCCAAAACAAAACCCTGCTTGACATTTTATCCTCTTTTCCTTTTTCAAAATTTTTCTTCAGGGAGATCAGCTTTGCATACTTTTCATCGTCAACTAATTCGCTTTTTGAAATAATCAATTCATCTTTCTGAGCCATACCGCGTGAGAGTGAAATAGCACCCAGCCTTTCTTCCATGAATAATGTGGTTGCCTTTTCATCGTAAAATACATTGGGCCTGATCAGTTTTTTTAATACTTCTCTCAAAACACTTTCTTCGGTAGTGCTGCCAGAAATTTTTTCGTCAATGAAATCTGAAGCGGAATGCATGGTAAATATTTCCCCGTCATTTCTTTTGCTTATGAGTTTTCCTTTTATAATATAGAAGGGTTTTGAAATCTTATTACCTGCAGTTTCTTCTGTGACACCGTTTACATATATATCAAATAAAATTTTTCTTCCGCTGGTAATTAAAAGGTTAACTGTTGGCTGGTTTGTGGTTAATAATGCCGAATCATTTCGGTTTTTAAAAAAAGTTTCGCGAGCCTGTTCTTCAAACTCAGCAAGTAAAATAGTTTGAAGGTTAGTGTCTGCTATAAAATAAGAAGGAGCATCAAGCAGGATTTCTTTTTTCTCCGCTTCAATTAAATCTCTGGGTTTTAAAACAGCAAAATCGAAAGGTGAATATAAATCATCATATTGCCAATTATCATTTTTATCAAATTCAAATTTGTAGTGTGATTGACGGGGGAGTATGCTGACCAGAATAAAGACAGAAGCTATAATAATTATCAGCCTGAAAATATCTTCGTGGTGATTGCTGAGGTAGACTAAAAGTTTACGCATCTTTTAAAATTTATCCCGCTTTAAGCGGGATAAATTTTGAACAAAAAAGCAAACCTGTAAGCCGGGTTCTGTATCCTTTAACTGACGGACTTCTATCATTTATCTGCGATTACGGTCACCCGCAACCTGAATCAGCCTACCCGTTCCGTTAGTTCAGTTTTACCTGAATTTTGCAACGAGCAGTTGCATCGGAACTTATTTGACTTTTCAACCCGCAAGGTTTACCTGCATGCTGTGTTACCACAACAAGCTGTGAGCTCTTACCTCACATTTTCACCCTCACCTCCGCTTTGGGCGGTTTGGCGGTATATTTTCTGTGGCACTTTCTGTCTCCGATATTATCGGAGCCTTCCTGTTAGGAAGTGCGATGCTCTATGTTGCCCGGACTTTCCTACCAGACGTTTACAGTCTGATCGATAGAACGGTTTGCTTTTATGCAAAAGTAATTAAATCCTTCTTTTATATTTTCACACTTTGTTTTTAATATTTATTTGTATTGGAGAAAAAATCAGCATGGACAAAATTGAAATCAATTCCGATAAATCAAAACTTGATATTGAATTCATTTATCGGTTTCTAACCCGGTCATATTGGTCTCCGGGAATCAGCAAAGAAAAAGTGGAAAAAGGAATTAATAATTCTTTATGCTTTGGCATTTATAAAAACAATTGTCAAATAGGCTTTGCAAGGGTAATTACCGACTATTCGCGCATTGCATACCTTACCGATGTTTTTATAATTGAAAGTGAAAAAGGAAAAGGATACGGAAAACTATTGCTCAAACATATTTTTGATTCCGGAAATATAGAAGTGGATAAATGGTTGCTTGGAACCAAAGATGCTCATGCTTTGTATGCAAAATTCGGATTTAGTAATCTGAAAGAGCCGTGGCGGATTATGGAAAAACGAAATCAGTAATATTTATTAAGCTGCTTTTTCTCAAAAACGAGTTGAAATTCTTAATGGGTTATTCTTTATCCGTGATAATAAATTTACCACACAATGGGTATTCTGAATTTATTTTTAATTCGAAAAAATATACTCCGTTTACCAACCCATCTGATGATATTTTCAGATTGCCTGAAGAAAGTTCATTTTCACTCACAATAGTATTTTTCAAAATGCGCCCGCTTAAATCATAAATAGTCAGGTACGCATTCTTTACTGAATTTTCTAACGCGGGAAAACTCAAAGTTGCATCATAGCTAAATGGATTGGGAAAAATTTGAATTTTAAGTTTTTTTGTATGCGAATTGAAAATTGATACGGGAATACATGGATCTGTATTAGCAAGAATTGGATTTCCGGAAATGGTAGGAGCATTATTTACAATTACACCTGACGTAATTGAAGGAAACACATTAGAGCTCGAAAAACTCAGGTTTGTAATCACTGGTGAAATAAACTTTGTATGGCAATCGCTTATTCCATTGCTGTCTGTTTTGATGACATAAATATCAGAGCTGTCATTACCTGAAAAACTAAAGCTGTATGCACCAATCAGGAAACCTCCATTATTTGTCATCTCTATAGAATAAGCTTCATCACCAAGCGAACCACCGTAAGCGCGGGAAAAAATAGTATCACCGGTTTGGTTGGTCCTAATCAGGAGAACATGAGAGCTGTCATCACCTAATATTGAATTAGGATTTTCAAAACGCACAGCGAGAGAAGCATAACTGTCGGTAAACCCTACCATTGCAAAACCGCTGTCGGGTAGCTGCAAAACGTTATAGGTTGCATCAACCTTGTCTCCGCCATACTCTTTAGCCCATTGAAGGTTTCCGGCACTATCGGTTTTCATAAGAAGGGCATCATGATAAAATCCTAACAATGCCCGGTCACCTGTTATTATGAAACCGTTATCCATCGTTTGCCGAACATACATTGCTTCTTCTAAGTTAAGGGTACCATAAGTTTTCATCCATTGCAGGTTCCCATTGCTGTCTGTTTCCAGCAATACAGCATCGCGATTGCCCGCGCCATAACTAATACTTCGTCCGCTGAAAATGTAATTACCATTATTGACTAGGTTAACCGAAGTAGCAAAATCAAAATCGGCACCACCAATAATTCTTGTCCACAATGTATCGCCATTGACATCCAGCTTAATCAGCATCATATCTCCACCTGCACCAAAGCTATTTGTGAAAGCGGGGAGTAAAATGCTTCCATCATTTAAGACAAGCCCTTTAATCACTTTGTCATCATCTGCACCGCCATACGTTTTACTCCAAAGTAAGTTCCCTTGTTGGTCTGTTTTTATTATATAGCAGTCTAACCCGCCTGCACCAAAACTTTGAGTAGTCCCGAAAATAACAAAGCTGCTGTCGGCTGTTTGCTGAATATGTTCTGCAAAATCACTAAGCGGTCCGCCAAATGTTTTTGCCCATTCAATATTAAAAGCTGAATCAAGCTTTAATAAATAAATATCACCTTCCCCGGCTCCGCTGCTGTTGGTTAAGCCTGTTAAGATATATCCATTGTCAAAAGTTTTATAACATGCATAGTTTGATTCATCACCCGAAGCGCCAATTAAATATTCATAATCTCCATTTTGTGAATAAGAATTAGTGAACAAAAGCAATAACAATATGTTAAATAAATAATGTAAAATAACTTTGCGCATTCAATTTATTTTTTCAATAAAAGTAGTAATCAATATTAATCTGCATATTATACTTTAATATGATTTTTAGATCAGTTATTAAGTAAATTATAATAGTATATAAAACAAGAGGCTGCCTTTTTGAAACTATAATCACTCAAAGTCTTCATATAGTAAATATTTTTTTCGCAGCATTTTATATTTTTTTAAATCTTCCTGCCACGATTGCCTTATTTTTTCTTCACTCCAGCCGTCTGTTATTTGCTGCCGGAGTTTATCAGTGCCTGCCAGTTTATCAAAAAAAGAAATAAAAAATTTTGATTTATCAGGATATGTATCATAGAAGCCTTTTAACCAATATAAATAAAGTCCGCGGTAATTTTTTATATACTCATTACCAAATTCGCGCAAATCAATGCCTCTGCACTCGGTGTCTTTATAAGGAGGATCTTTAACAACACCTGCAATGCTTACTGGGGTAAATGCAAATTCACCTTCTTTAAATCCCGGATATCCCAAAACCTGGAAAGGAAATTGTGTACCACGTCCCACACTAATCATGGTGCCTTCAAATAAACAAAGAGTGGGATAAAGGTAAACAGCCGGCATATTTGGCAAATTAGGTGATGGCTTAATTGGCAACGAATAAAATGTACGATGATCATAATTAATGCACTTAATAATTTTTAACTGACATTTGACATTATTGGAAAGCCAACTTTCACCATTAACCATTTGCGCATACTCACCTACGGTTAGCCCATGCACAATCGGAACAGGACTCATTCCGACAAACGAAGCGAATTTTTTATCGAGTACCGGGCCATCAACATAATGCCCGTTCGGATTGGGGCGGTCAAGTATGATGAGTTGAATATGATTCTCAGCACATGACTCCATTACCAGATGCAATGTTGAAATATATGTATAAAAACGGGCACCTACATCCTGTATATCAAATAGTACAAAATCAACTCCTGACAGGTCCCCATTCTCAGGTTTATGATTGGTTCCGTAAAGCGAATAAACCAGTATGCCTGTTTTAACATCTACGGTATTTGCTATTTTTTCACCAGCGCCCGCTTCACCCCTGAAACCGTGTTCGGGTGCAAACACACACTTGATTTTAATTTTGGCAGCAATAAGTGAATCGACAAGATGTGTTGTTTTAATCAATGAAGTTTGATTAGCAACAACAGCAATGGTTTTGTTTTTTAAAAGCGGAAAATATTTAGTGGTTTGTTCAGCACCAACAATTACCTCGCGTTCGGTTTGTATTTCACGCAGCATGAGTTTATTTGCCTGCGCGGAAGACAGGTTTATAGAAACTAACCCAAACAATATACTTAATGGAATAAAATTTTGATGCATATTACACAAAACTATAATATTTTCTCTATGAATACTTAATAGCGTTCCGATTCAAAAGGCATCAAAAAAAATTATTATTTTTTAAAAACTGACAATCAAAATCAATAAAAATTAATTCAGAAGTGAAATATTTTCAGAAAAACCAGAACATTAAAATTGAATAACTAATTACCTTTGCAACATGTTTAGCAAAATTAAATTTCTGAAACGTATATTTTGGATGGGGCTATTGATATTTCCGCTTGTTTTAGCCGGGCAGGAAAATACTTCACAAACCAAAGCGCAAAAAAAAGCAGAAAAAAAAGAAACGCAGCGTATGGAGAAAAGCCGTAAAGCTGATATTAAAGGTAAAAAAAGGCATTATAAAATTCAGGACAGGAAAACGCGTAAACGAATGAAAAAGCACCGCAAGCAAGTTGATCGAAGTTTTGTATATAATAAACCGGATTTTTTTAAAATGCTTTTTGACAAAAGGCAATTATC
>JBIOHJ010000085.1:0-14569 GCA_044448905.1 Bacteroidia bacterium
AATAAAGACTCTTTGATAAATGTTTTTACTGATTTCTTAATCAGCCAACCGGGTATTGCCCTGGTGCTCACTGCAAGTGACCTTGCAAACAATAAATATAATTATGGAATAAAAAAAATGATGCAAAACGGATTTAATGTTTTGCGCAACGGAGATATCATGTTTGTGTTAAAACCAAACTGGATTAACTGGTCAACCAAAAAAGGAACAACTCATGGCACTCCTTATGAATACGACACACATGTGCCATTGATCTTTTACGGATGGAAAATAAAAAGCAACAAATCGAACGCGGATGTTAAGATTATTGATATTGCACCAACTGTTTCAAAATTATTAGACATTGATTTGCTAAATGGAAGTACGGGTAAACCAATAGAAGAATTGATTAAATGAATTGATACTTTGCCAAATCAGCATTATAAATAATCCTGATGAATTTAAATGAGAAAAAATCTCTGAAAGAAAAGTAAAATCAAAGAAGTACCAACTCAATAAAACTTTCCGCGGTTATCAGAAATGTTGGCTTTTTCTTTAAGCGCGTTGAACAACTCATAGCTGCGGTAGCCCAATTGCTGTGTAAGCTGCTTTTTGGCTTCGGTATAATCTTTTACCGGGGCAGGTTCGGTAAAATCATCCACTACCACCACAAAAACACCCGATTCGCCTTTAACGGGTTTTGAAAGCTGTCCTTTTTTAAGATTAAAAATGGTTCCAACCAAATTTGCCTCCATTCCCACATTTTGAATATAAGGCGAAGCAAAAGTAAGGTTCCGTGTAATTACTGCGGTTACACCCAGCTTGGCTGCCAGCGCATTGATATCGGTTATGCCTGCTGAAACGGTGTTTATCTTTTCGATAAACTGTTTTGCTTTTATATCTTTTATTACTTCAGCTTGTACTTTGTCTTTTACCTGTTCAAGTGGTGCAACTCCTTTTTCTTTTACTTCAACCAGCTTGGCAACTACAAATTTATTTCCGAATTCATAGGCTTTGCTTATATCATCCTTCTTAGACTTGTATGCCCAACGAACCAGTTCACGGGGTGATTCGAGCCCGGCAATATTCTTTTCAACTTCGGTTAAATTTTCTGCAACGCGTTTGTTTAATCCTTGGTCGGTGATAGCTTTATCGTAAGCAGCAGCTGTATTGTTCTTTCCGGCAAACTCATTGGCTTTTGAATAATAGGATTGATATGTTTTTGTGCTGGGTTCAATTTTCCTGTCAATAGTTCCCACAATAACCTGAGGGTTAACTGCAGCTGCATCCGTAATCCTTACTAAGTGAAATCCAAAATCCGATTCAACAACTGCAACTTTTCCTTTTCCTGTTGCAAAAGCACCATCTTTAAACCGTTTATCAAATGGGCTGTTGATATTAATCCAGCCAAGGTCACCTGCTTTTTTTGCAGAAACTGAATCATCGGAGACTGTGCTTGCAATAAATGCAAATGTTGCCGAATCTTTTTGCGCAAGCTTCAATAAGCTGTCGGCAATTGCTCTTGCCTGATCTTTGGTGCGGGTAACCGCCTCGTGAGCACGCATTGCTCCTTTATAAGAAACCAATGCATGGCTTACTTTAATCGAATCCGGAGCTTCGATAGAAGCCATCAGCTTGGAAACTTTAAAAGCCTGGTTTTCTTCATATAAACCGATTACCGTTCCAATCGGTGCGCTAAACATTACGGAGTCAAGAATAGGTGAAAGCGTTTCTTTTTTCTGAAATGCAAAATCAGGTTTGGAATCGGCATTTAACGATACAAAAGATGAATCGTCTTTGGATGTTTTAAATGGTTCAATAAGCTTTGCAATGTATTCCTCCGCCTGTCTTCTGTCCGCATCTGACGGAACAACTTCAAAAATTACATATTCAATTTTACGCGATGCTTCTTGTTTATATTTATTTTCATGTGAATTGTAATACGATTTCAGCTCGCTTTCAGATGGTTTTACAGTACTATCAGCAACAGAGGCATAAGGAAGCTGAACATAACGGATTGCAGCCTGACGGTTTTTAGATTCGTAATCGCGTTTGGCTTCTTCGGTAGTTGCATACAAGCCCAATTTCACCATGTCGTTATACTTTTGCCCGATACGCTCATCTTTTATTGCACTTTCAAACGCCAGCCATTGCGCACGTGTTTTGCCGGTTTCATCCTGGTCCATGTTCTTTAAAAACTGGATGACACGTCCTGAATTAAAAGCGCCTGTATTAGGATCTTTAAATGCATCTTTAATTTGCTGGTGAGGATTTTTACCCTGTACCATGTCAAAAAGCTCTTCGGGGCTTACACTAATACCTGCTTTTTGCTGCTGCTTTCCCATGATTTCATCATTTAGCATCTGCTGCCACGCCTGGTCGCGCAACGACTCCAGGGTTGTTTGGTCAATGGTTTCTTTATTCTGATTTATTTTATAGTTGTTCTCCATTAACGCAACACGTTCCTCAAAATCCTGGATTTTTATCTTTTTACCGCCCATTACAGCAACTGTAGTGCCCGAACCGGTTAAAAAGCTCTGGTTCGATGTAAGCAAATCGCCCATTACAAATAATATCAAACTAACAAATACAACACCTACCAGCAATCCTGCACGTTCACGAATTTTACCTATTGCTCCCATTTAGATTTAATGAATTATGAATTATAAATTACGAACCGGGTTTTAAAAACAGGGGGCGAAGATAAGATTTTATATGAATATAGGCGATGACTGTAAGGCGGGAAACATCATCAAAAAGCTAACAGCAGAAAAGGAATCTGAAAAATCGTACTTATCTATTCTTTTCCATGTTTAGCCTTTGCTTTCTCTTCATCAGGTACATGAGAAAAGCAACAGAAGTGATAAGAAAAATATATATCGATTCGGCAAAATTTTCGACAAAGGCTTTATAGGTTCCAAAGGCTGAACCAGAAACCACAACCAGCAACCATGACACTTCAAGTATCCGGAGCATTTTATTTCTTGTTGAAAGTAAAAATTCCTGTTACCTTGTTAATTTTATATTTCGAAAAATCTTCGTTGGCTTCAAATCCATTACCTTGAATTATTTCGTTCTGAGTTGTAATGGTTGCAAAAACATCCGAATAAATCTTATGCGTTCTTTTATTCCATATTAAATGTTCTGAATTTAGTTTTTCGCCTTTCTCATTCACCACTACCACGTTATTGCGGGCTTCCATTATGTCTTCCTGCTCCCGGTTAATGGCATAATTGGCTTTTAAGGTTGAAATAATATTTAAACCGTCATCGTAAAATGTCAGGTTAATGCCTTTTGGCATTTCTACATATGGTTTAATACCCGTAAACCGTTTCATTTCGGGGGCAGTTAATTTTACTTTTACAAGAGCCGAGTCGCTGTAAAGAACCTCAATATTACTGGCTGTTTCGACTGGGAAATTTTTCTTTTGAGAAATCAATTCGACCTGCTTTTCATCATTTTCGCAGCCTGCAATCATCCCTGCGGTTATCAATATATAAAATCTTAAAAACCGTTTCATTGATAGATTTCGGAAAAACCTTTAATATGATACAAAGTAAATAAAAAAAATCAGGTTAACGGATAATCACAAAAGCGATAAAAAGAATTACTACAGATTCGCAGATTAATTGTTTTTATTGATTTTAATCTGTGGATCTGTGGCTAATTTTAGTTAATCATATTTTCGTTTTTGGAACCATGATTCATTCAGAACAATTCCAAACTGGAAACGCAAATATTGTTCTTTGAGTAAATTGTTTTCGGTAGTTCCTTTCTGTCCCGCCTCAAAAGCAATATGCAAGGATGCCCGCTGCACCCGGTCTTTTTTTAAGCTTAATGGAAAACCAAAGCCAACGGTTAAACCATAGTCAGTAATTGAATTATTATTAATAGATAAATAGGATTTACTATACCGTGCTCCAAAGCGATATTGAATCCTTTGAAAATATTTTACTCCAATGTAATTGGGAATAATTTCGGTTCCTAAAGCAATGTCTAAACTGTTTTCAAGACTATCGTTATTTTCAAAAAGACTGAAACTGCTCCAATCCTGTATAGAAGTTTCAGCTGTTACCAGCCATTTGTTTTTCTTACCGTAAGTAAATCCCGCATTCCAATACATTGGCAGCGCAGTATTTCCTTTTTGGTCTTCAATAAATTGAGCCGTATCTTTAATATTTTCGAACTCAAACGATGTAAGCCTGTAGTTATACCAAAGCGAATTGTTGGTTGATTTTATGCTCGAATTTCCGGAACCTGTTATACCGAGGTTAATAAAATAATCATTCTTGATTTCTTTAGTATATAAGATTCCATAGTTGAAATAGAAATCTCCCAAAGTATAGCTGTTATTCATTCTGGTATTTAAAAAGTTCGTGGAATCAATAAATTCAATTTTCCTTATATGATTAATGGTTCCAAATATCCAGGATGCATTCACGCCAATCGAAAATCCTTTAATAAAATTAAGCCAGCGCTCTTTTTTTTGAATTTTTAACGTGTCCTTGTTATTTAACCACGTTTTATATTGATCCGAAACATGAAATTTATTTACTGACTGACTGAAAGGTGCAAATCCATTGCCTATTAAAAAACGGTTAATGCCTCCGTCTCCCAGGTAAGAATAGTTTACGCGGCCAATATCAGGTATCGTTTGTTGGTCGGAAATATTATACCCCACATCACTGTAAGGGATTAAACCAAAGGCGGCCCCCCAACAATTTTTAATAACCGGGAAACCAACTGCTAAATATGAAATAGATAAATCATTTGCGGTTTGCGAAAGGGCTTCGGTTTGGAGTTTGGTAACCTCGCCTCTTAATCCGGCTTCAATAGTGGCAATGGTATCGAAACTGAGTGAAGCGGGGTTAATAAAATTTAATTTCTCGTTCGAATAAACAGCAGTTCCTGCTCTTCCCATTCCTGCCTGGTGCGAAAACCCACTATGGCGCAATTCGCCCAAGGCATATCGCGAATAGGGCGAAACAGAATTTGTTTGCGCGTTTACAGCGATTGAAAATAGCAATAATAACTGAACAAGCAAAAAGCAGCGTTTACGCGTAATGCAATGCATTATAATTTAATATTTCGTTCAGTCCGGTAAGGGTAAAATTTGGGGCTGCAAAGATGGAATTTTTCAAGTGATTAGCAAAGAAGCCGCTTTCGCCCCCGGTTAAAACAACTATTAAATTTTTATATTTTTTTTTATACTGATTAATAACCCCGTTAATTTCCTGTGTCATTCCGTTTTGAACGCCTGATAAAATTGATTCTTTGGTTGTTCTTCCGGTCAATACTATTTTTTTTGAAGGACTTAGCAGCGGAAGCTTTTGTGTATAAAAATGAAGTGCTTTATACCGCATGTTTAATCCGGGAGAAATAGATCCACCGAGGTAATTTTTTTTCGCGTCAACAAAATCAAACTTTAAGCAGGTTCCTGTATCAATCACCAAAATATTTTTTCCCGGAAACAGGTTGCAGGCCGCAACTGCATTGGCAATCCTGTCGTTGCCAAGAGTATGGGGAGTATTATACTTTATTTTAATTGGCATTGGCGTTAAATGGCTGAGACGAATAAAGAATAATGGCTTTGTTTTAATTAACCTGATCAAATCAGGTTTAGTTCGTATAACCGATGAAAGAATAACCGATTTGATTTCAGGTCTACCCAATTCTCGCCCCAGTTTTTTTTTAAAAGAGGCGCTTTCAGTTTTAACAACCGATTGCAGTTTTTTGTTTTTAAAGACTGCAATTTTGGCTAAAGTATTTCCTATATCAATTACTAGATTCATTTCTTTGGATTATTTTCAAAAGTAAACAATTGAGCCTTTTTGGGTAAGAGAGAAAAATGAAATCGAAAAAATTTAAAAAAAAAATATACTTTTGTCGCGACCTGTTAATACACTGACATATCTTAATCCGATAGCTATCGGGAGATAAAGAATAAAGAAAAGCTTATTAATACCCGGTGACATAGCTCAGTCGGTAGAGCAAAGGACTGAAAATCCTTGTGTCGGTGGTTCGATTCCACCTGTCACCACATAATTAAAAGAAAAATAATTCAAATGGACGAAAAAACCCCAAGTTCTTATCGTTTCCAAAAAGTGCTGTTGGTTGATGACAACGAGATTGATAATTTTATTAATGAACGGATATTAAACTCTTCGTTCTTTGCTAAAGAAGTAATCGTAAAAAATTCTGCCGATGCTGCCATGGCATTTTTAAAAAATAATTCAGGCAGCACTGCTGATTTACCACGATTAATTTTTTTAGACCTTAATATGCCGGTAAAAGACGGGTTTGCCTTTTTAGATGAATACAATTCGCTTGGCAATGAGTTGAAAAAGAGCTGCAGTATTATTGTTCTTTCGGCTTCAATCAGTCCTGAAGATATAAACCGCGCCTCAACCAACCCGTATGTTATTAAATATTTAAACAAGCCGCTTAGCGAAAAATACCTTGAAGCGGTAAACGTGTAGGTTCTTTTTAAATTACTCTTTTATCGGGTTAGCCATCCTGCGAATCAGCGCTTCGTCAAGCTTAACAAAAGATAATACCGGGTGGCTGCCATTATTGCGCACATTAAATTCGTCCCACAAATCGGTAATGCGTTTTATTTTTTTGCGGTAATCAGCGGGCTTTAATGCCGATTTTAAAAGCTTAAGAAATATGCGGGTAGATTGCCATTCGGCTTCGTTTTCTTTTATCTGCCTCTTAAGACTCGAAATAATCTGCAGGCATAGACTGTCTTCGCCTAAAATACAATATTGCAATGCCTGGAATAATTTACATTCCACATCGGTAAATAAATATTTTTTGAGCGACATGGTGTTTCTCAATTCATTGATGGTTCTTGCTGCACCCGAAAAATCTTTCTGATAAAATTTCGAGACAGCTATAAATTTTTTGAAACTTACATAGTGAAACACTTCGTTGCCGTCAATTTCAACGCTGGTTTGCAGTGTTTCAGTTTGGTCAGACAAGGCATCGGCTGAATTATCAATAAGGAATTTTTCGATTTTTGAATTCAAAAACTGAACAAGATAAAAATTATGGATGTGGCGTGTACATAATTCAGAAATGCCCGGTTTTATTTTTTCACAGTAATATTCGGCACGCACTGTATTCCCTGTTTTCGAATAATACTCGAAATAAAGAAAGTCAACAACAAAACGGATGTTCTGATAATACGTATCCTGGGTATATTTTTCAAAAATAGAGGTGATTTTTTTCAGTGTTTCTTCAATTTCAAGCTCTTTTGATTTGAGGCTTTGGCGTTTCTCCAATACATTGCACTGGTAACAGGTATTAACAATACTATAAATTACAAACAAGCGGTGCGAATCGTACATTTCGCAAATGTTCGACAGTTCGCGCTTGATAACTACAATTTCTTCGAGGGCTTCCTGTTCAAAGGTGAGCAGGTAAATGCCCATCTTACGCATAAACTGGTTGAATAGCCCTTCGGCTTTAGCTACCGCTAACGCAAAGGCTACGTGCTTTTTATAAAGGTTTTCGTAATGATTAAAATCATCAGTATAAAGATGCAATTGTGCCAGGGTTTTATAAACCACAATAAGTTCGCTTGATAGGTCATACTCGATAAGCTGCTTTTCGAGATCAATTAATGAACGGATTGAAAATTCGCGATTCGTACCCATCAAATGTGCGGGCGCTTTGCTAACTTCCTGCATTAAAATATTAACAGGGCTTTGCACATTTTTAGAAAGGATGGATGCAATTTTGGTATTTAAGCGCGACTTTAAAGTATAATATGCGCTGGGGTTTACCTGGAGCATTTCCATCATTTCGCTGTCGTCTATATCGCGGGTGCGTGATGTTTCGAGCACCATAAATGGTTTGTTTTTCTTTTTGCCTGCAACCAGCGAAATAAGTTCCTGGTATTGTTCTTCGGTTAATTTTTTGATGGTTTTGTTTAAGATTTCCATAATGAATTTGATTTATTTGGGATATCTTACGTAAGATTTAAGGAAAAGTTATGGTTTTTTAAATTTTTTTTAAGAGCTTACCTGCTATGGATATTCAGGGTTATTTAAATGCAAAAATTCATTGTCAAAATCTTAAACAAAAACATGAATAACAAAAAATAAGGCATCCTTCAATTGACGGATGCCTTTAAAAATAAACCTAAAAAAACTATATCTTCAATAATGAAACCGTAAAGCCCCGAAAACATTTCTTCCCGGTGCATTAATTCCAGAAGCAAATGTGCGGTATTGCGTATCGAAAATATTATCTACCCCAGCCTTTACGGTGAGAAACTTGTTCAATTTGTATGAAAGATGCAGGTTTAAGGTATACCATGCGGGCATACCATCAGGAGTTGCATACTGAAGATTGTCTTCTCCTCCGCCATAATCTTTAAGCTGTTTTTTGTCGCTGTAAAGGACAAAGAACTCAGAAAAGAATTTGCCGTTATCATAAGCGAACGATGCGCGTGCACCCAAAGGCGGAATATGGTCGAGCGGAGAATTAGAAGTATCGGTCTGCACCCTTCCATATGTGTAATTAATCCCAACCGAAAACCTGAAGTGGTCACTAAGTCTTGAAACAAGGTTTGAAGAAAAACCATAAATGTAGGCCCGGTTTTTATTTTGCATTGCATACACCTGCGACATTACCCCGTCATACATGATTGAATCCTGGCCATTGAACTGAAACGAATCTACTACAGCCACATCGCGGAAAGTGGTGTAGTAAAAAGCATTTTCCCAACGCGTTTTGTTGTTTATTATTTTGGTTATGCCCAGTTCGTAGTTAATCGTTTTCTCCGGCTTCAAATCCTCATTCGGTACAATCACTCCGCCCGATGGCGGTTCAAATATTTTTGTCAAATCATCCACATTGGGTACGCGGAAACCAGTTGACAACAGCAAAGAAACTTTCAAATCATCCGTTGGGGAATGTATAACTCCAACGCTTCCCGAGTAAACAGGTGTATTTTGCTCAATAGTTGTGTACGGAAGTGCAGCAGGCAAAGTACCCGGAATGTGAACGGTATCATCAATTGTCGATTTCAACATGGAATATCCACCGCGCAATCCATCGGTAATTGTAATTTGGTCATTGACTATCCAAGTATGAGAAACATAAACAGCAAAATTGTTCATCGTATTGTCACCGTTAAAGTAACGGGTATCCCAGTTACCCACGCTTCCTGTATCAAGAACAATATTTCTTCTTTCGGCTGTTGATTTCACAGTATTCAATTGCCCGTCAAAACCAAAGCGCACATTATGCTTTGCAGTTATTTTCTGAAAATCGAGATTGGCTCCGATTACGCTTACATCTTCAATACGGTGGGTGATATACCTGCTTCCGAAGTTGCGATTATGACGGCTCTCCTGCAGCATCTGGTAATTAACCCCGGCATGAATATTAAGCTTCGAAGGATTCTTAATATTCATATCATACGCAGCAAGCAAGCGTTCTTGCGGACCATAATACCACTCAGCGGAAGCAAGCCCGGTTGATGCTGAAGGGTCGGTTAACCTGTCGTAACGCGGAACATCATCCGGGTTGTTTGAATACTGGACATTCAGCCCGTGCGATAGCTTTTCGTTTTGCTGGTAAAGAAATTTTTGCATGATATCATATTGGCTGTATGCACTTCCAACCTGGAGATAGCGGTTACTGTTTTTTATAAGCGTGTCTTTTGCTGCATCATCCACTATCCCAATGTGCTCAACATAATATGTGCGCTCACCGTAGGCAGTCTCAGATAAAGGGTTCTGATTTTTTCCGCTCATTAAATCATCAAACTTTGAATAGCTGAACGAAGTAAGCGAAGCGAATTTTTTAGTTCCGTAATTAAAATCCAAATGCCCGGTCATTGCTTGGGCTGCACTTTGATACCGTGAAAACGCATTTGCTTTTATAATTGAATTCTGCTCACCGGTTGCCAGCGATGGTTTTATGGTATACATATGAATGACACCTCCTAATGCATCGCTGCCGTAAATAGTGGAAGAAGGTCCGTACAAAATTTCAACGCGCTCAAAGCTGTTGTTGTCGGTTTTGATAACGTCCTGCAGGTGGCCTGCACGAAAAATCAAATTATTTAAACGAACTCCGTCAATGTACAATCCAATACGACTCGCTTCAAACCCGCGAAGCACCGGGCTGCCACCGCCAAACTGACTTTTCTGCACATGGATTCCTGCACTTTGAATAAGCTCGGCAGTACTCATAGCTTGTGCATTCTCAATTTCCTTTGCATTCAGGGATTGCATTTGCTGTGGAACAGTTCTTTTTGTTTCCTCAACTTTATTGGCAGAAATAACCACTTCATTTATATTGATTGACTTTGTGGTGTCAGGCTGTTCCTGCGCATTTACTATTGCCTGGGTAGTAATCAGCAGGCAAGTTGATAAATATATTTTTTTCATGAATTTATTTTTTATTGGTTAGGAATTAAATAAAATATACATACACCCTGCTTAAATTTTACAAAGCAGAGCGTATAGTTAAATCAAAAAAAAATTAAACCCGGGGTGGCGGAGATTTTTGCTTATTCAGCAATTGAGTTTCAGAAAAAACGAAGTGTGAAAATACATTAGTGCATGTAGCGTAAAAACTAATTTCGGATGATGGCATCAGCCGGTCGCAGAGGAATGAAAAAATCTTTAAAGGAGCATTTGATTGTTTTCCCTTCCCCATCAGCCCTGAAATCATCCGGATAATTTCATCTTCCTCCTCGTCATATATGCAGTAAATAGATGCTGTTTGATTTTTAATTTCAACTTTCGAAATATCATACATCTTACCCTGCCATCTCAATTCATGCCTGCCCTCTTTCACCCTGTTAAATGCACTCACCGGCATTGTCAATATTTCAGTGTATGACCTCTGATGTATCTTCGAATTCATTTCTGCATAATTCACTTGCTGCATGATAAATAAAAACAAGCATCCTCCTGCTACAAAAAAGAGAAATATTGTTGCTAATGTAATCGCTATTATTTTATTCGTCATTGGAGTCTGCAAGTTTACAGCTTTTTAAAGTATGTAACAAATTGGTTTTTTCACCAAGTCATAAATCCTTTCTAATTTTATCGCCTCTTATGGGATATTTATTTGAAATAGGCCGCTACTGGATTTTTATCAAAGGGCTGTTTACAAAACCTGAACGGTTTAAGATTTACCTGAAACAGGTTTTTACCGAAATGGAAAGCATGGGCGTTGGTTCGGTAGGAATTGTTGCCATTAATTCTGTTTTTATGGGAGCGGTTATTACCATTCAAAGCGCTTATAATATTGTAAACCCGCTGGTGCCTTTATCAGCAATAGGAATTGTTGCGCGCGATAGTATTATTATCGAGTTCGCTCCAACGGTAATTATGATGGTGCTGGCAGGAAAAATCGGTTCGAGCATTGCTTCAGAAATCGGAACCATGCGTGTAACCGAGCAGATAGACGCGCTTGAAATCATGGGCATCAATTCATCAAGTTATTTAGTGGTGCCTAAAATTGTTGCTTCAATTTTTATCCTTCCGTTTGTTGTTCTCATCAGCATGGCTATGGGTATTTTTGGAGGATGGGTAGCCGGTGATCTGAGCGGTGCCTGCCCTTCGGCTGAGTATATAAAAGGGTTGCAGGATTCATTTCTTCCGTTCAATATCACATTTGCTTTAATCAAAACCATAATCTTCGCATATCTCATCACCAGCATTTCGTCATTCCAGGGATATTATACACAGGGCGGTGCATTGGAGGTTGGCAGATCAAGCACCAAGGCTGTTGTGTACAGCAACATTTTTATTCTTATATTCGATTACATCTGCACTCAATTATTATTGGCATGATTGAAGGAACTAATATTTCGAAAAGTTTTAACGGCAAAATAGTGCTCGATGATATTTCGTGTTCGTTTGAGCCGGGAAAAATAAATCTCATTATTGGCGGAAGCGGTTCGGGAAAAACGGTGTTGATGAAATGCCTGGTAGGATTGTATGATGTGGATGAAGGAAAAGTTTTGTACGATGGAAGAAATTTTTCTGCACTCTCGCATAAAGAACGCAAACCCATCCAGCAGGAAATAGGAATGGTGTTCCAGGGAGGAGCTTTGTTCGATTCGCTGACGGTTGAACGGAATGTAATGTTTCCGCTTTACATGTTTTCGGATTTGAGCGTTACGGAAAGGCGCGACCGTGCGAACTTTTGTTTGAAGCGTGTGAATTTGGAAAATGTAAATCATCTTTTCCCATCCGAGTTAAGCGGTGGAATGAAAAAACGTGTGGCTATTGCCCGCGCCATTGCAAACAATCCGAAATATCTTTTTTGCGATGAGCCTAACTCAGGGCTTGACCCGCGCACTGCTTTGGTAATTGATAAGCTGATTGAAGAAATTACCGAAGAATTTAAAACCACCACCATCATAAATACTCACGATATGAATTCGGTTACCGAAATAGGTCAGAAAACTGTTTTTATTTATAAAGGAAAAAAATGGTGGGAAGGCAGCGCTGCCGATTTGATGAAAAGCGATAATAAAGAACTGAATGATTTTGTTTTTGCGAGCAAGATGATGCAATCGCTCAAGAAGGGTTGAAAATATCAAACAACCTTGAGCATTGAACTTTTTTATTACATTTGATTGTTATTTCATGATGATGTTGAGCAATTTTTATAAAATAAAAAATGCGAAATCCCGATTTTTATCGGGAAAAAAAATATTTACGCTCCTTTTTATTTGCTTTTATTTTTTTGTTGAAGCGGATTACTGGACGCAGAAGGCGAATTTTATAGGGCCAGTAAGAAGAGGTCCCGTGTCATTTTCGATTGGAAACAAAGGATATATTGGGTGTGGCGCTAATTCAACAAATTTGTTAAATGATTTTTGGGAATACGATCCTGTTACTAACATTTGGACTCAAAAAGCTGATTTTGGGGGAACAGGTCGATGGCTTGCGGTTGGATTAGCTATAGGGAATAAAGGTTACATAGGATTAGGTAACGATGGGAATTTTTGTCAAGATTTTTGGGAATACGATCCTTCTCTAAACACATGGATCCAGAAATCGAATTTTGTCGGAACAGGTACATGGGGTTCTGTTGCTTTTTCAATTTTTAACAAAGGTTATATTGCTACTGGAAGCCCATCTGTATCAACATATACAAATGATCTATGGGAATACGATCCTTTTTTAAATACATGGGCTCAGAAAGCTAATTTGCCAGGGGTAGCAAGAAGATGTGCAACTGGCTTTTCAATGGGAAATAAAGGTTATCTGGGTGTTGGCGATGATGGTATGAATCTTTTACAGGATTTTTGGGAATATGATGCTATCTTAAATTTTTGGAGCCAAAAAACTAATTTCTCAGGCGCTAAAAGAGGAAATGCTGCGAGTTTTTCAATTTGTGAAAAAGGGTACTTGGGAACAGGTGATAGATTAGGACAGCCAGATTTAAATGATTTTTGGCAATTTGATGCTTCTTTAAATCAATGGATACAAAAAGCAGATTTTGGCGGAGTAATTAGAGATGAAACTGTTTATTTTTCAATTGGAACAAATGGCTATATAGGAATGGGAATAGATGATACCCTCTCTTATCTTTCTGATTTTTGGGAATACACTCCTGATAGTGTATGCATAACAGGTATTCAAGAAATTTCAAACAACAATTTACAATTTATAATTTCTCCTAACCCGGCAAAAGAGTTTATAGTTTGCAGTTTACAGTTTACGGGTAATGAAAAAATTAATCTGTCGGTCACTGATGTAAATGGCAGAAAGCTTATTTCTAAACAACTGGAAACAGTAAATAGTAAACTGCAAACTAAAATTGATGTGAGTGCTTTTTCAAACGGAATTTATTTTGTCCGTCTACTGACGGATGATAGAAAACAAAAAGCGGTGAAGAAGTTTTTGAAGGAATAACCCGAAAAAAAATTTAAGCATTCACATCCTGCACTTCGTAACTTTCAATCGAAGGACATGTGCAAACCAGGTTACGGTCGCCATACGCATTATCAACCCGCTTAACCGGTGCCCAGAATTTATTTTCCTTTAAATAAGAAATCGGGTATGCAGCCTGCTGGCGCGTATATGGGTATTTCCATTCATCAGCCGTTACTTCAACTGCAGTATGAGGGGCGTTAGTCAATACATTATTTCCTTTTGCAGCTTTTCCGTTTTCCACATCGGCAATTTCTTTACGGATAGAAATCATGGCATCACAAAATCTGTCTAATTCTTCTTTCGCTTCACTTTCGGTTGGCTCAACCATTAACGTTCCCGCCACGGGAAAGGCTACTGTTGGAGCATGAAAGCCGTAATCTATTAAACGTTTTGCAATATCAGTAACCTCAATACCTGCTGTGGTTTTAAAGCTGCGGCAATCCAGAATCATTTCATGCGCTACAAATCCTTTACTTCCTTTATAAAGAATTGGATAATGGCTTTCTAACTTTTTGCGAATGTAGTTTGCGTTGAGCATCGCAATTTGTGTGGCACGCTTCACTCCTTCCTTTCCCAGCATTTTTATGTACGCATACGAAATCAGCAAAATACTCGCGCTTCCCCACGGTGCAGCCGAAACAGCGTGAACACTTTTATCACCGCCAATT
>JBIOHJ010000086.1:0-14241 GCA_044448905.1 Bacteroidia bacterium
AACTTTGAAGAAAAAGAAATTTTTATTGTAGGTATAGTAAAAAGCGGTTACGTGCTGGCAGAAAAAATTGAAAAATCATTGAACAAAATCTGCAACATTAAAACACATCTCATTGAATTGAAGCTTGACAAGCAGAGCCACATTGCAGTTCCTATCATAATTTCTTTTGACACTTCAAAGATGAAAGGAAAAGTAGTGGTTTTGGTTGATGATGTGCTGAACTCGGGCAAAACATTAATTTATGCTTTGAGAAAACTTCTCAACGAAGATTTAAAAAAAATAAGAACCGTGCTTTTAGTTGACCGCGATCATAAACGCTATCCCATCATGGCTGATTATGTTGGCATAACACTTTCCACCACCATGCAGGAACATATTTCGGTTGAACTTGCAGGAAAGGAAGAAGCTGTTTACCTGAGTTGACAGATTTTCTAAACTATTTATTTTATACTAACGGTATTGTAAGGCAGGTTGTGAAAATTCAAACACCGGAGTTAAAAAATCATTTCGTAAATTTTTCTTTGGTGAATATCCTTGCATCCCTTTCCAATATTTTGGTTCGGGGTCTTTTTTCCCAAAAATTAAAAGACAAAGCCCACCTGCTATTAGTGTGCCCCCGCCAATATACCATGGCGTTGGATTTTTTACAGGTTCAGTTTTAGCGGCCGTATATATTATGGTGAGCGCACCCAATCCTATAAGTGCATATCCGGCTTGCTGAGCTGTTCCAATCTCAGAGAGATCTGGGTCATAAATTTTTGCCTCATATTGTGTCTGACATTTCGAATAATTCACTGCGAGAACAAAAATAGCTGTGATGAATAATAGTTTCATTTTATTTATATTTAAAGAACCATTATTGAATTATTATTTTTCCTTTACTGATAACTTTATTTTCACTTACTATAAGAAAGAATTAACTTCGTTAAGTAGGATTCCAAGTATTACAATTTTTTATTTCAGTGCTTGTTAGGAAAGGTTTGATTTTTTTTGAATCTATTACATATCCTCATCTAATAAATTTACATTATAAGCATTACTCCGTAACAAATTATAATGCGAGCTCATGGTTTGCCTGATAGTAAAACAACGATAGGGTAATTGATTAAGGGCCGAAAAATTCTTTACTATTTTAGTTACACCTTTATACAACTCGGGATTGAGTGAAGGAAATAAATGATGCGCAACATGATGGTTCAAATGCCCGAAAGCAAGATTTACAACGGGGTTAGCTGTAGAAAAATCATTTGCAGAAATCATTTGATGATACGCCCAGGTTTGCTCAACATTTCCGTTGATTGCGGGATAGGTCCATGTTGCAGTTTCACCGGCATGGGTTGAAACGAGCGCTATCATGCCAATGGCACTGGCAATGATGTGCATAAGTATAAACCCCCCGAGCACCCATGGCAATGAAACATTAAGCAATAAATATGGAATAACAATCATGCTCATGACATAGCAGATTTTGGTAAGGAATAATTTATAAAATTCTATGGCGGGAATTTTTACCACTTTGCGAACAATCCGGTTCTTTTGAAAAAAATCTCTGAAGTCGCGTACAAATAGCCAGTTTAAGGTATAAAAAAGATAAAGTACAGGGGCATAAAGATGCTGGTAACGATGAAAACCATAAAATTTAGAATCAGGAAATATTTTTATAAGGTCGGTTTGTTCTATGTCGCAATCCCAGGTAGGTATGTTTGAATATGGATGATGCAGGCGAATGTGTTTTACTCTCCACAAATAACTTGATGTGCCGAAAATTTCAAAGGCATACTGGCATATCCTGTTTAATTTTTTATTTCTGAACAATGCATTGTGTGCAGCCGGATGCACAATGTTTAAAAAAATCATCATGGTTGCCATTGACATAATAGCGTAAGTTGATAACAACCAAACAATATTGTTTCCCTTTAGCAGGATGAGTACATAGCATGAAAAATACAAAGCAAAGAGCAGGACAGACTTAATTCCTGATACCAGGTAAACATATTTACTGTTATCATTTGCGAAAGTAGTTACCATTTTTTTGAGTTCTGCAAAAAAATTACCCTCTGGTACTTTCATGTATTGGGGTTTGACTAATATTGCTGTTGTTTTCATGATGTTTATTAGTGTTTGAATTTTTTTTCAAATTTCGATTGACTTTATTTTTTTACGTTTACTATTTAGTTTTTATTATAGGCTGAGTTAATAGAATGGTTTTCGTCCAACTTGAAAAATAGTACTGCCCATTCGGTATGAACTTCTGTGGCTGTGCATATACCGTTGCTATAGGTATAATAAGATTTATTGCCGTTGGGAAATTCTATGAGATAGTGATGTGCTCCCACAGCGCTAACCGGAACAATTTGCTGGTAATATTCAGAATAAACAAAGTGGCGGTTGAATGGCTCGATAAAATACATGGCTGCGATGCTGTAATTTACCAAGGTGGAAAAAGTTTTGTAGGTGTTACCCTTCTTTTTGAGAACGTATCCCTGAGCAGTTTTATCTGCTGTGTTGTGTACCTTTTCTTTTCCATTTATTTTACGGATAAGAGTACTGTGCTCCATATGCCCCGCTTCAAATATTTCTTCGACAATCATATTGACACGAATGTCAATGATGAACCTTGTTTTCGCTTCTGACCAGATTGAATAGATAGAACGGTTGCCTTTTTTCTGGCAGCTTGCCGAAACGATTCCAATCCGTGTACTGCCTTTGATGATGGAATAGGTCTGTTCCTGCGTAAAGCCCGAAACCGGAAACAGGAGGGCAAACAGAAAAAAAACACTCTGCATTTTTCCTAACAGAACCGCATACGGTGTGTTTATAGGAGACCGAAATCTCATTACAGAAAAAAATTTTCTGTAAAAAATAATTAGAAACAGAGGAAGCATGGCGTTTGGTTTAATGGTTTTTCCTGATGAAACTATTTAGAATTTAATTACACAGCCTAATGTAAGCGAACTATTTTTCAGGTTCAGGTCCGCATCGTTAATTGAAAACAAGTATGAAAAATCGGTAGTTGCCCTTATATTTTTACTGCCAATTCCAAAATGAAAGCCGGGCTGCAAAAACATTGCATAAGGTGGCATCGGGTTTTCAATAACCTTATAGTCACCGGTAAATTGCCTGTCAAAAAATTTCAGGTAGCTGAACCGTAATGCAAGCGAGCCTTCGGTAATCCGCGTTAAATATCCTATGTCGTTTTGCAAAAACAATTTATAAAAGTTTCGCTTTTCGTTGAAAGTAGCATTGTATGACGGATCCATATTAACAGAATAATAATATTCATTTTCGGCATTTCCTTTTGCACCCCCGGCAAGAATGTTCCATTGACCGCCCTTTCCGAATTCTTTAATATATCCGGCAGCAATTTCAGCCGATGACTGGTTAAATGTATTTTTTTTCACATATTCTACATTCTCCACGCCTTCAGTAACTACCGTAGTTGAACCGTATCCTAACAGGTCAAAATATGTTTCTTCTTTGGTTACATGAACGCTAATAGTGTTATTTTCATTCCAGCTATCAGTCAATGTCGAATAATTTGCCATCAGCAATAGATTTTTATTTGTCTTATATGCCAGGCGGGGGTTATATCCCCCAAATTGAAGTGAGCCCGAAATATTCACTTTCTGGCTGTCGCTAAACAAGGGAGCATTTATATTTTCGGCTTTCATGCTGAAAGGCATTTCCTGATTGCTCTCTTTAGTTTTAAAGTATTCGGCAGCATCAAAATGATATACCGTATTGCAGGATGTAAGAATGCTAATGACAGTAATTATACAGATGAACCAACCCAGGTTTTGTTTTGTTTTCATGATGTTTGATTTTTTTAGTGTTTGAATTTCGAATCAAAAGTACCCTCGCACGAAAGCCATTCCTAATTGATTTTTGGCGCTTATAATTATGTTTTTGCATAAGGTGCTTAAGGCTGAATTTGATGCCGGGTTTTGTAGTGATTTATAGTTATTATTAAGTTTTGTTATTCATTATTTGCGTTTTCTGCAAAAACTAAGTGAGTGCTGTTGCAGTTTTTGCAAATAATAGTTTGTTTGGACAGTAAAACTATACTGCCGGCACATTCATTGCAAGCGCTAATAATTACCTGGTGTTAAGTATTTATTTTCCGGCAGGGTTTGCCTGAAAAATGGCAACAGGAAAATGAAAAGGAATTTTTATTAAAAAGTATTTTATTCGAGAATCAGCCTCCCGCAAACAATAACTCCTTCATCCCGCAACACTCGATAAAAATAAATTCCTGAAGAAAGATTTCCCCTGCCGATAATAGTTTCCCTGTTTTTGATTTTATAAATTGAAACCATTTTTCCCATCACATTATAAATTTTACATTCGGTATTTTCTGAAATAAATTTATCGCTTAATTCGAGCGTAGTGAAATTGGTAAAGGGGTTTGGATAAACAGAGATACCATTATTATTATTCTCTACACTTTCTATTCCGGTTAAAGCATCAAGCTTGACAATAAATATATCAGCAGTATTTCCGGTATTGTCTGCATTTGTTAAGAAGTTGGAGCCAAAAGTGATGGAGGGGCTTGAAAAAGATCCCGACACATGCACATTGCCGGAAGCATCAAGAGCTATGGAAAGTACATCATCGAAACTTGTTCCGCCTATTCGTTTTGCCCAAACAAAATTGCCCGAGCTGTCTAATTTGGAAATGAAAATGTCCCGGTATCCGGCCGAAGTTAAATTGAATACTCCCGCGTTTGGGTCAAAGTCGGCTGTTCCCTCGAAAGTACCTGTGGTGTAAACATCCCCGCTTACTGCGAGGTCAAGAGCAATGGAGTAACCAACATCGGAATTTGTTCCACCCATTTTCTTTGCCCAAACAAAATTGCCAGAGTTGTCTAATTTGGAAATGAAAATATCTGCGTTGCCAGCCGAAGTTAAGTTGAATACTCCTGTGCCAGGGTCAAAGTCAACAGATCCATTGAAATTACCTGTGGTGTAAACAGCCCCACTTCCTGCGGGGTCAAGAGCTATGTAATTACCACTTGATCCGCCCATTGCTTTTGCCCATACAAAATTGCTTGAGGCATCTAATTTGGAAATAAAACAACCACTACCTGATAAATTGAATGTTGCCGGTCCTGGGTCAAAATCAACTGTTCCGATGAAATAACCTGTGGTGTAAACATCTCCGTTTCCAGAGGGGTCAAGAGCTATGGATTGACCTGCATCATTACTACCACCTGCTCCACCCATTCGTTTTGCCCATAAAAAATTACCCGAGCTGTCTAATTTGGAAATAAAAATATCGCTGTACCCAGAAGCTCCGGCCGCAGTTAAATTGAATATTCCTGCACCCGGGTCAAAGTCAACTGTCCAAAAGAAAAGACCAGTGATGTAAATGTTTCCGCTTACTGCCGTGTCAAGAACTATGGATGAACAATAAGCGGAACTAGTTCCACCCATCGCTTTTGCCCAAACAAAATTGCCAGAGGAATCTAATTTGGAAACGAAAACGGTTCCGCTAACCGAAGTTAAATTGAATATTCCCACTCCTGGATCAAAGTCAACTGTTCCCTCAAAATAACCTATGGTGTAAACATTTCCTGAAGCATCGGTGATTATCGATGTGCCATCATCGTAATCTATTCCACCCATGGCGACTGCCCATACAAAATTGCCCGAGCCGTCTAATTTTGAAATGAAAATGTCAGATCCTCCTGCCGAAGTTAAATTGAAGTTTCCCAATAAATCGGGATCAAAGTCAACTGTTCCCTCAAAATAACCTGTGGTGTAAACATTGCCGGAAACATCAATAGCTATGGAGGAACCGAGATCGTCACCTGTTCCGCCAATTGATTTTGCCCATAGCCAGTTGGGGGATTGTGCATTTGCTTTTTCATAAACCGAAAAATATAGTGTGAGGAGAATGATTGTGATGCAGAGTTTTGTTTTCATTTTGTTTATGTCTTTAAAATGACTGTTGAATTATTAATTTCCCTTTACTAATAATATTATTTTCGTTTACTACATAATAAAAATAAATTCCTTGCGAAAGATTTCCCCTGCTGATAGTAGTTTCTCTGTTTTTTATTTTATATGTTGAAACCATTTTCCCCATCGCATCATAAATTTTACATTCGGTATTTTCTGAAATAAATTTACTGTTTAATTCAAGAGTAGCCAAAACAGAAAAAGGATTTGGAAAAATTACCGTTTCATTTATTCCCGGATTAACGCTAACGATACCCGTTACCGTGCTGTAATAAGAATGTATTGAATCCTGGTTTAACCAACTGCCCGTATTCCAGCCCTGAATTACCTCACTTATATTATTATTATTTGCATCATAAGTATAAAGAGACCTGTCATAATTTACCCAATTGCTGCCATTCCAGTATTGATACCGGCTAATGGTGAGATTGTTATTTACATTGTACGTGTACAGTTGATGAGAATAATTCAACCAACTTCCGGAATTCCAATTTTGTTTCATTTCAACTGTCAGGTTATTGTTTACATCGTACGTATAAAGAATTTGATGCTCATTGTCCCAACTGGTTCCATTCCATGTATGATACAGTTCGCTTAACCGGTTGTTGTTTGCATCATAAGTATATAGATATTCCAAATCAGTGTTATGCAGGTAGCTCAGCATGTTGTTGTTTATATCATACGTAAAAAATTCCTGGTAAAAATCTAACCAGATGCCTGCCCAATTTTGATTTGAATCCACCGTTAAATTATTGCTTGCATCATAGGTATAAAGATCCCGGTAATCATTTTCCCAACTGCTGCCGTTCCATGTTTGATACAGGAAAACAATATTATTATTGTTTGCATCATAAGTATAGAAGTATTGATCAGCATTCTCCCAACTGCTGCCATTCCAAAGCTGAAGCTGTTCGCTTAACAAATTATTGTTTGCATCATAGGTATTAAATTGCTGGATAAGATTCACCCAACTGCTGCCATTCCATGATTGTAGTAATACAATAATCAGATTATTATTTGCATCATAAGTTGCGAGTATTTTGCCCACGGGATTCCAATTATTTGTTAACGTATCCCACTCCCAAAAATACATGCTGTCTAACAGGCTTACTGATGCATTTGTGAATTCATTTTTTTGCAGCAGTAAGTTTCCGGGAATCGTTGTTATCCTGTTTCCTGATTTCTTTTCTGAAAATAATTTTTCAATCGCTTCAAACTTTTGAATGCGCTTGTGTTGTGCGTTAACACTTTTATTAGTTGCAACCAATAAAATTAATACGAGAAGTAGTTTTGTTTTCATGTTGATTTATGTTTTTATAAAGTTATTGAACAATTAATTTTCCTGTACCGATAATTTTACTTTCGCTCACTACCTGATAAAAATAAACTCCGGGAGAGAGATTTTCCCTGCTGATAATAGTTTCCCTGTTTTTGATTTTATATGTTGAAACCATTTTCCCCATCGCATCATAAATTTTATATTCGGCATTTTCTGAAACATATTTACTGTTTAACTCGAGTGTAGTTAAATTGGTAAAGGGGTTGGGATAAATATTTACCATAAAATTATTGTGGCTCCATTCAGAAATACTTGTTATTGGCATAATAATATTTACCTGCTTTATATCAATAAAACCATACGTAACATCACCTGCAGGATCTGTAATAATATTAGGAATGATGGCTGATGCACAGGTATCGGTTTCTAAGCCAGGGTAGTATAAAGTCCATGCCATGTAATGATTACCGGCAGATACATTTGATAATTCCGCAAATGAGACATCACCGCGCATCACAAGTGATGAATCGGTGAAATCAATAAATGCCCTGATAGCGTGTCCATAAGAAGCACCGGTTGAGTCTAATATCCATGTATTTTTTTGTGTTGAACTACTTGTAATTGTACCTGTTACTGGTAAGCCTCCAGGTGGTTTGTAATGTTGTACAGCTAATGCAACATCATATCCTGAAAGGTTCCCGGTTGCTATATTATTATCCGAGTCAATACTCACAGTCCAGGAATATTCCAAGTAATTGGCTGGTGTAGATGCCTGGTTGAAGGTAAGAATATCATTTATGCTTTTTAATTTCATCCGTACTTCTAAGGAATCTGCCGCTTTCGATTTACCTGAGAATAACGCGAATGACATAATAATAAGTAGTTGTTTTTTCATTTTAATTTGCTTTTAAATTTCGTTGACAAAAGTACCCGCTCTTGCTGGTGTAACCTAATTGATTTATACTAAAACAGAATAAATGATTTGCATTTTTCACCAAAACTATTTTTACTTATTAAGAACTCAAAGCTCAACTGATTTTCTGGCGGAGATGATTTATTATCTGGTTGGAACAAAAAAAAGTCACCCAATATTAAATGGTGTCTCAAAAATGGTAATCCTTAAAATGAAAAAAGCAAAAAAAAATCCTGCTTTTAAAATTTAAACTATATCTCCGCAAGCCGTTTTAAAAACTCATCTTTTTTTCTGCGCGAAACATCCACGTGCGAGCCATCGCTCAATGTAACGGTACCGCCTTCACCACGGGTATAGTTTTTTACATGATGCAGATTGATTAGATGTGAGCCATGCACGCGGGAAAAATCAAATTCATCCAAAAGCTCTTCATATTCCTTGAGCGTTTTCGACACCATTATTTTTTGTTTACTGACAAGAAAAAAATTGGTGTAATTCACATCGGCTTCGCAACGGATAATTTCTTTAAGCGGGATAATACTGAGTCCATTTAGCGTTGGCAGCGCAATTTTTTTTGAATCTTTCTGAACATGTTTCAGATTATGAAACAACGCTTCAAACTGGTGGGTGGTTTGATGCTTATTATGCTTGTCAAAATAACGGTTCATAGCTTCCATCAAATCGGATATGCTGAAAGGCTTGAGCAAAAAATCCAGTGCAGCAAATTTTATTGCTTGTATGGCGTACTTCTCATACGCGGTTGTAAAGATGATTTCAAAATCAATTTTTTCAATTTGCTGCAGCATTTCAAAAGCCGTATGCTGCTCCAGCTCAATATCGCTGAAAACCAAATCGGGTTTATGTTCTTTAATGGCAGTAATACCTTCGTTAATATTCCCACATGCAGCTAACACATGTACATTCCTGAATTGCTGAGTAAGCATATCTTTCAGCGCTTCGCGGCTGCGTTCCTCATCTTCAATGATGATGGCTTTAATCATGAAGTAAAAGTAAAAAAAAGACTGTGATTAAAAAGCGAGTTCCAGCGGCAGGTTTAATTCTACTCTCAACCCGGCAGGATTATTTTCAGCATCTTTCAAATCAAAAATGTTCAGCGCTGCTTTGGCTTTTTTCAGTTGGTTAAGTATGCTTATGCGTTCATGCGTGATATTCATAGCAAGCGATTTTGATTTTTCTTTCTCCGTGCTGCTTATGCTCATGGCTTCTTCCCTGCCTATGCCATTGTCTTCCACCGAACAATGAATCATGTCGTTTTCTTTTTTGATTTTTATTTGAATCATTCCATTGTCTTTATTACTGATGCCATGGATGATGGAATTCTCCACAAACGGTTGAAGCATGAGCGGTGGAACGAGCGTATTTTCTTTATCAATGTTCTCATCCACCTCAATTTTATATTGAAATTTATTTTGAAATCGAAGCGATTCTAATTGCATATATAATTCCAGCGCAGATAAATCTTTTTCCAGCGATACCTCTCGTTCGCGCGAATTTTCCAGTACTGCACGCATCAGTTTCGAAAATTTGGAAAGGAATTCTGAAGCATTTCCTTTATCATTATCCATCATAAATTTATTAATGGAATGAAGCGAGTTAAAAATAAAATGCGGGTTCATTTGCGAGCGCAATGCTTTCATTTCAACATCAGAGATTTGTTTTTCAAAAGATGCTTTATTTTTTCGGTTGAATGAATGCACCAAGAGGAAAGAAAAAATACCCGCAAGACCTACACCTCCAAATGTTGAATTACGAATAAGTTTTTGTTTAGCAATTTCTGCTTTTGTTAGAACGTCTTTTTTTTCCTGTACTGCTTTTTGTTCAGTTTGCTTTTTATCAAATTCGTATTGCATCTGTGTTTGCACTGTTTTTTTTGTGCTCTCTTCATTTACAAGACTATCCCGGTAAAGGACATACAGTTTCTCATGAATAAAAGCATCTTTCCAATTGCCTGTGGCGCTATCCAGCACTGTCAGTCCACTGTAACTATTCTTTATTATATCTATAAGTCCTAATTTTTTCGAAAGCAAAAGAGCGTTGTTTAAATATTTTTTTGCATCTGTATATTTTTTGAGCCTGGTATTTATTATTCCAATATTACAATTACAAGAAGCTATTCCGCTTTTATGCCCGATTTCTTCAAAAATTTTTAATGCGGCAAAATAATTCCTTGATGCTTCATGATAATTGTGTTGTTCTGTATAAATATCACCGATGTTATTTAAGGTATATGCCACTCCATATTGTTCACCAATTTCTTCCGATATTTTTAGTGAAGAAAAAAAATTTCTCAATGCCTCGGCATAATTGCGTTGATTATAGTAAATAATTCCGATGTTACCATATGAATAAGCAATCCCCCTTTTATCACCGATCTTTTCTTTTATTTTCAAAGAGGCAAGATGATTTTTTAGCGCTTGAGCGTAATCGCCTTGCAAACCATAGACTTCTCCAATGTTATTGTAAGAAACAGAGATTCCTTGTTGATTTCCATCTTCTTCTCTTATCTTCAACGAAGTAAAATAATTTTTTAATGCTTCCGGATAATTACCTTGATTCATGTAAACAATTCCAATGTTATTGTAAGCCACATCAATTCCATTTTTGTCTCCGATTTCTTCTCTTATTTTCAAGGCAGCAAAATATTTTTTCAATGCTTCAGAGTAATTACCCTGCAAACGATAAGCTTCTCCAATGTTAGTGAAACAATTAGCAATCCATTTATTGTCCTCAATTTCCTTAAATACTTTCAAAGCGGCAGAATAATTTTTTAATGCTTCCGGATAATTACCTTGATTCATGTAAATAATTCCAATGATATTGTATGATCTTCCCTCTCCTTTCCCGAATTTAATTTTCTGAGAAAGTGAGGCAGCATTAAAAGCATATTGATTTGAAGTATCGTAATCGCCTGTGGCAAGTAATTCCCTGCTTAAATTAATTAGTGTGTTAACTTTGTTGGAGTCTTCGGTTTGTGTGGTTAGCATTTTTTGAAGTGAATCCAATTTAACGGTTTGTGCAAAAGAAAATTGAACAAGCAAACAGAAGATAATCAGAATTTTTTTCATGACATTGTGTTTTAAACTTTTCATTAACAAATATAAACTAAAGGCTTGATTCAAATGGTAGCAACAACTCAACTTGGAAAAGGTACCTTTTTCATATCCTTTGCATATTTTGCAAAAAAGAAGTACGTTCGTACGCAGTTTTTACTAAACAAAAACTTAAACCGATGGAATCCCTCGAACTTCAAAAACAATTCTTTGATTATATAAAAGAAAAACTTCCGCCTCATCTTTCTTTGGTTGACGAAGTGGCAGAAGTATTGGGCATAAGCAACGACAGTGCGTACAGGCGCATACGTGGTGAGAAACCAATTGCTTTTGAAGAAATAAGAACGCTGTGTAAACGCTTCCGTGTTTCTCTCGATCATATGATTAATATTACTACCGACAGTACCGTTTTTTCAGGCAGCTGGGTGGAAAAAGATGGTTTCAATTTTGATAATCATTTAAATGATATGCTTTTTCAGCTGGAACAAATCAACAAAGCAAAAGTGAAAGAGTTTTATTATGAAGCTAAAGATATCCCGCCATTTCATCACTTCCAGTTTCCTGATTTAGCCGCGTTCAAATATTTTTTCTGGATGCGTACTATTCTTGGTTATGATCGTTATCAGAAATGCGATTTCGAATCACATGATCTCACTCAGGCATTAATGGATGTCGGAAAAAAAATTATCAAAACGTACACGCAGATTCCTTCCACCGAAATATGGAGCATCGAAACCTTAAACAGCACCCTAAGGCAAATAGAATATTATCGCGAAACCGGAGTATTTAAAAAGAAGGAATCTATTGCTACACTTTATGATGAGGTGGAAAAACTCATAAAACATATACAGGCGCAGGCCGAATGCGGTGAAAAATTTTTAATTGGCGAACAGCCATCTGGAAGCACCGGTAACTTCAAACTATTCTTCAACGAAGTTATACTTGGTCATAACACAGTGCTCGCTGTTACAGATGATGTAAAAACAGTTTTTATAAACCATGCAATTATAAATTATATAATAACCCGTAATGCGAATTTTTGCAACCAAACACATCAATCGCTAAATAATATTATTCAAAAATCATCATTGATTAGTTCGGTAAGTGAAAAGGAAAGGAATAAATTTTTTAACGCATTATATAAAAAGATTGAAGCCCGGAGAAATAATTTATAGAGTGCGTTAACCCTATCTTGCTACAATAATTGCCCTGCAATGTTTGCCAGTTCGCTTCGCTCTCCTTTTTCAAGAGTAATGTGGGCATAAAGCGGGTTGTCTTTTATCTTATGGATTAGCGTAGAAAGTCCGTTGCTGTGCGAATCGAGATAAGGAGTATCAATCTGGAAAATATCACCGGTAAAAATAATCTTAGTGTTTTCGCCCGCACGGGTTATGATGGTTTTTACCTCATGTGGTGTCAGGTTTTGCGCTTCATCAATGATGAAACAGATATTGGATAAACTGCGTCCGCGAATGTATGCAAGCGGAGTAATGTGCAGCTTTTCGTTTTCAACCATCTCGGTAATTTTCTGATACTCTTTATCCGACTCCTTATACTGGCTCTGGATAAATTTCAGGTTGTCCCACAATGGTTCCATGTAAGGGTTTATTTTTGATTTAATATCGCCCGGCAGGTACCCGATATCTTTATTGCTGAGCGGTACAATCGGACGGGCAAGATAAATCTGCCGGTATTTGCTTTTCTGATGAATAGCCGATGCCAAAGCAATTAAAGTTTTTCCTGTACCCGCCACTCCCTGCACCGAAACCAGCCTTACATTGGTATTAAAAATGGCATGCATGGCAAAAGTTTGTTCGGCATTGCGTGGGCGAACGCCATATGCGTTTTCTTTAAGCACACGTTCAATAGATTCGGTAACAGGGTTAAAATATGCAAGCGCTGATGCCGACTCGGCTTTGCTTTTTAAAATAAAATAATGATTGGCATGTGGTTTTTTCTTCAACAGTTCTTTGTAGTTACACCCACCATCATGATATATGCTCTCGATAATTTTTTTATGAACATTTTCGATTACCGACTTGCCGGTGTAAAGCCCCTCTAAATCCTTAACCTTGCCGGTTTGATAATCTTCGGATGATATGTTTAAAGATTTTGCTTTAAGCCGAAGGTTGATGTCTTTTGAAACCAAAACAATTTTCCGCTCGGGGAGTTCTTCTTTTAATCCCAATGCTGCATTGATAATGTTATGGTCGGCTTTTTTTTCGTTAAACACACGGTTGGCATCTACACCATTACCGCGTTCATTCATCAAGACCCTGAATTTTCCTTTTGTTGGTCCGTTGAGCGGAATCCAATCCTGCAATGAAAAGTCGCCCGAAAGTTTATCAATGCTCCGTATAAACTCGCGTGCTTCAAAGTTTATGACATCGTTTCCTTTTTTAAAACGGTCAATTTCTTCGAGGACTGTAATGGGTATGGCTACATCGTGTTCTTTAAAATTAAAAATTATATTGTGATCAAAAAGGATTGCGGAAGTATCTATTACAAATACTTTACGCTCGGATTCTTTTACTTTTTTTCCCATCAAAGAACATTTAATTATTCAACTTGAATTAATCCCGGCATCAAGTGCCTTGCTATAATGACAAATATAGTTGCCTGTTAAAAGTAGTATGGTCAACCCATTTAAATTAAATTGACAACCTGATGTTAATAAACCCGCCATCTTTAAGCTTTTAACTCAGTCTGCTGTTCCGGACGTATAAATTAATTGAAACCTTTTCTGTTAATTTCAGTATCATCTTTTTGAAAATCTTACATCAACTAAAAAAACACTACCATGAAAAAGAATTTCATTTATGCGATAGTCCTGTTATTCCTACTGGCTAACGCACAACTTGCTACAGCGCAAATTGATAATTTAACAAACCTGAGTCCGGAATGGATACGAAGCGCAACACGCAATGCCGCATTGGATGGAACGGATATTATGGCTTATAACCCGGGAGGAATGTCGCGTTTAAAAAGCGGCTTTCATTTCAGCATAGGCAATACTTC
>JBIOHJ010000087.1:0-14206 GCA_044448905.1 Bacteroidia bacterium
ATGATGTTACGAAAATCGGTGCTTGATAAAATCGGGTTACTCGATGAGGATTATTTTATGTATGGCGAAGACATTGATCTGTCTTACCGAATTATAAAAGCGGGATATAAAAATTATTATTTCCCTGGAACACGAATTATTCATTACAAAGGCGAAAGCACTAAAAAAAGTAGCACCAATTATGTGATGGTGTTTTATAAAGCGATGATGATTTTTGCTGAAAAACATTTTTCACAAAGCAATGCTAAGATTTTTTCTTTTTTCATCAGCATGGCAATTTATATTCGTGCCGGTGCAGCCATCCTTGCCCGTTTTTTTCAAAAAATATTTCTTCCATTGTGTGATGGCTTACTTTTTTATTTTGGAATGGTTTTTTTAAAATCGTATTGGGAAACTTCGGTTAAGGATTTGCAATATCCTGCATTTTTTTTGAATGTTGTAGTGCCGGTGTATGTTCTCACCTGGATTGGTTCGGTTTATTTAAGCGGTGGATATGACAAACCGATACGCATTCCGAAAATTATTCGCGGCATATTGGGCGGCACAGTTTTCATACTTGTTGTATATGCATTGCTTCCTGAAACATATCGTTTTTCGCGTGCTTTAATATTATTGGGAGCTGCATGGGCTTCGCTTGTAGCAGCGGCATTAAGGTTTTTATTAAGCTTATCAGGTATGAAAAGATTTTCAATAAAAAAGGATGATAAAAAAAGAATCGTTATTGCGGGAGACACTGAAGAGGGAAAAAGAGTTTTATCGGTGCTTAATTTATCGGGAACCAATTTTAATTTTATAGGATTTGTAAATACACATCGCAACAATGATGTACAAAACCCTGCGGAAAATCCGGGGTATAATCTCGGCAAACTTGATCAATTGAAAGAAATAATTGATGTATATAGTGTGAATGAAGTTATTTTCTGTGCGAAGGATATTACAGCTCAACAGATTATCGGGCAGATGCAAACGGGTATGCACAATGATGTTGAATATAAAATTGCGCCTCCTGAAAGCTTATATATCATCGGCAGTAATTCTATTAATGAGCAAGGAAATCTTTATTTTGTTGACATTAACGCAATCAACTCTCCCGTTAACAGGAGAAATAAAAGATTGTTCGATTTATTCGTTTGTTTGTTTATCCCATTGTTTTTCCCGGTACTAATATTTTATATTAAAAGTGTTAGCCGGGTGCCGGTTAACTGGCTTAAAGTTTTGACAGGGAAATTTTCGTGGATAGGACTATCCCAAAACCTTTCCGGCTCAAATAATACAATTGCATCCGCGAATAATGTTTTTAAAAAAGGTGTGCTCACTCCTCTTGACGGATTGAATAAGACCAATGTGGATGAAAACACACTCAGCAGATTAAATGTTTTGTATGCAAAAGAATATTCGGTGTATGCCGATTTTCGTATTCTGATGCATGGTATTGACCGGCTTGGCAGAAAGGTCTGAGCCTTTCCAACGGCTTGCACACACACTTTCTTTACCCGGTGTGAGCAAAAAATATTTTCTTTTCAACACAATATTATGTAATCATTCATCGTTATGCATCTGAACTATAAAACATATTCGTATGAAAAGAGAATTCATTTTTACGAACAAATGGTTAGACCTGATGTTCGAAAACCGCAACCGCGCTTATGGCGCATACATTTTACGCAAACGGCAGCCTGACTATATAATTGCCGGTTACTTCACTTCGGTTACTGTAATACTTGCTTTAATTTTTATCGTTTACAAGTTCAGCAATGTAAAAATTAGTGCAATAAAAGAAGTTATAGTTACCCCGGTTTTAATTGAAAAATTATTTACTACAGAGGTTTTACCAAAACCACCAGCAAAATCAGAATCCACTGACAGAAATTCACCCAAACCTGATAAACCAAACCAAAACACTGTGCCAGTTGTAATTGACGATAATACAGAAAAAAAAGATGTAGATAAGAAAAACTTTATAAGCGATTCGTTAACTGTAACAACAAGACTTTCTGACAGCAATTATGTTGAAACGAATTCACTGAAAGGAGAAACAAAATCAATTCCTGTTGACCCCACAGCCGTCTCTGTTGAAAAAATGCCTGAATTTCCAGGTGGTGATGAAGCCTTATTTAAATTTCTTCAGAAGAATACGCATTACCCGCCACTGTATCGCGATGAGAAAATTTCAGGCACCATTTTGCTTTCATTTGTTGTGGATGCAAATGGAAAGGTTACTGATATTAAAACTGTGCGTAACAATGATGGATATCCCGATTTTTCTCAGGCTGCAATCAAAGCAATTTCCAAAATGCCAGATTGGGTTCCGGGAAGGCAAAATGGAATCAATGTTCCGGTAATTTACAGGCTTCCGATAAAATTTTCTATCAGATAAAATCCGAGCTTTTTTCTATTATTGAAAATTTCCAGAGTCTATTTTTTATTTTTTATATCATCACATTTGGCACATCCTGCATGCGTGCCATTATGCTGCACAGTATTGTAAATTCGTTTACCAATAAAAACAGCTGCAGCTACAACTAAAATAATCACTATTAAATTCTCAATGCTCATTTCTTAAAACAAAGTTAGTTCTATTTTCAATATTTTTGGAACGATTAACTAATCAATGAACTTCGACCGTGCTAATCTTTCAGATGATTTTCTGAAAGAGCTTTATAACCAACTCATCAAACCCCGATTGATTGAAGAAAAGATGCTGGTGCTTTTGCGGCAGGGAAAAATTGCAAAATGGTTTTCGGGAATCGGGCAGGAGGCAATTTCAGTTGGAACTGCAATGGCGATGGAAACGGATGAATACATTTTACCCATGCATCGCAATCTCGGCATTTTTACTTCCCGGGGTATTCCATCGAACAGGTTATTTTCACAGTTCCAGGGTAAGCCCGGTGGATTTACAAAAGGCAGAGACCGTTCTTTTCATTTCGGAACACAGGAATATCATATTATAGGAATGATTTCGCATCTCGGTCCGCAAATGGGAGTTGCAGATGGAATTGCTCTCGCGCATAAACTTCGAAAGGAAAAAAAAATCACAGCAGTTTTTACAGGTGATGGCGGTGCAAGTGAAGGAGATTTTCATGAATCAATAAACGTTGCTGCCGTTTGGGATTTGCCGGTAATTTTTATTGTGGAGAATAATGGGTATGGGCTGTCCACACCATCCAATGAGCAATTTCGGTGCAAGCAGTTTATTGATAAAGCTATAGGCTATGGAATAGAAGGAGTACAGGTAGATGGAAACAATATTCTTGAAGTTTATAAAGCAGTTGATTCGATTTCAAAATCAATTCGCGAAAACCCGCGACCTGTTTTACTGGAATGTTTAACCTTCCGCATGCGCGGGCACGAAGAAGCATCCGGAACAAAATATATCCCGCAGGAATTGTTTGAAGAGTGGGGTAAGAAAGATCCCATAAAAAATTATGAAGAATATCTTTTGAAAGAGAATATTATTGATAAAAGTTTTATTGATAAAAGTAAAGGTGAAATAAAATCTGAAATTGAACGAGGTCTTGAAATCACTTTTGCCGAAAAAGATGTCGTACCTGACACTTCAACGGAATTAACTGATGTGTACAAACCATTTCAATATATTGAAGCTAAACCATTATCTGAGAAAAAATCGGAAAAAAGATTTTTAGATGCATTGTCTGACGGAATGCGACAGGCAATGCGCAGGAATCAGAATTTAATAATCATGGGACAGGATATAGCTGAGTATGGCGGAGTGTTTAAAGCCACGCAGGGTTTTGTTGAAGAGTTCGGCAGAGAAAGAATACGCAATACACCATTGTGCGAATCAGCAATCATCGGAGCGGGATTGGGTTTATCAATCAACGGTTACAAATCAATTATCGAAATGCAGTTTGCCGATTTTGTAACCTGCGGTTTCAACCAGGTTATTAACAACCTTGCAAAAACACATTATCGCTGGGGGCAAAATGCTGATGTTGTTGTTCGGATGCCGACAGGTGCAGGAGTAGGCGCAGGGCCGTTTCATTCTCAATCAAACGAAGCATGGTTTTTTCATACACCAGGATTAAAAGTTGTGTATCCTGCTTTTCCTTCCGATGCAAAAGGGTTGCTCGCATCATCAATTGCAGATCCTAATCCTGTAATGTATTTTGAACACAAAGCGCTCTATCGTAGCATATCTGAAGAAGTGTATGATGATTATTTCACAACAGAAATCGGAAAAGCACGGTTGGTTAAAGAAGGAGATGATGTTTCAATCATTACATATGGATTGGGTGTACATTGGGCGTTGGAATCTTTGCAAAACAATCCTCATATTTCAGCCGACCTTGTTGATTTGAGAACTTTACTTCCGTGGGATAGGGAAACTGTTTTTAATTCGGTAAAAAAAACCGGAAAAGTAATTGTGCTGCACGAAGACACCATAACCGGTGGAATAGGAGCGGAGATTGCTTCACAAATTGGTGAACATTGTTTTGGTTTTCTTGATGCGCCCGTTGTACGTTGCGGAAGCCTGGATACTCCCGTTCCCATGTCATCAGAGCTGGAATGGAATTTTTTACCAAAGAAAAGATTTGGAGAAATGCTTATTCAGTTGTCAGCGTACTAAAAGCTGCTTAATTTTCTCAAGCGACTTTTTATTTTCAGAATTGGTAACCGCATTTTTAATAAAATTCTTTTCCTTTTCGGTAAGATGCCAGCTTAACGAAATTTTTTCTTCTGTTTCGGGCATTTCAATTTGTACAAAATCAAACGGGCATTGTATCCAGGATTGCGCAGTTTTCATATCGTTATCATTTTTGTAGTCCTGCATAAGAATGAAATTTCCTGAAACATTTCTCAACGGTGCGGTTAATTTTGTAAGAATAGTATTTTTGCTTGTATTTTCAATTTTTGTTTTTTTGAAATAATCTCTTACCTGGAGAACCACAACTCCCGAAGTATTTTCTGCTATCCATTCTTTAAATGCGTAAAGAAAGCGAAGTGAGTTTATGATACCGTAATTATCCCTGATACCCGCATCCATTACTTCAATTGGCGGAATACTCGGAAGTGAAGCAGCGGGCATGATATACGGAAAAGTCGCATTCATACGCAACGCGCTTGTGAATTTTAAATTAGCCGCATCCTGACTGGAAAAAAAATTTAAAAAATCAATACCGTCAGGAATGGAATAGGGCTGATTATCGGAAGGAGAATTATTCTGGAGAAGAAAAGAACAAGGCGAAGATGAAATGATTACCGAACGGCCATCGTTAACGATGGTTGGTGAAATAACCATTATGGGTATTTTTGATTCCAGTTCAGGCTGCAGGTAATCTTTAATGCGCTTGTCCATAACATATCCCGTATTTTCGTTCAATTGGTTTTCAAATGCAAATGCGCGGTCTTTCACATATTGGTATTTTCCATCCTTAAAACTTTGCATGTTAAGAAACAAATCGCTTACTATGAAACTAAACGTTGTTGCGTTCAAAAGATCTTTGCCGATGTTTGTAAGGTATTCATTGTGGATATTCTGATTGCTCTGCAATAATTTTTCTTTTTCTTCAAGATAAAGTGCCCTGTAATATGCCGCACCTATCAAACCGCCTGAGGAACCGCTGATAAATTCAGTATGATGCATCAAATTGCCTTTCAAAATACTGTCTAACACCTGCATGGTTCTAAAGGTAAAAACAGCCGATCGTAATCCACCGCCACTTACATTGAGCAATACCATTTTTGGTTTTTCAACACCTTTGTTTTTCCATTGCAATTTCCAGTTTTCAAGCGCAATTAATGTATGAGCTTTATCTTTTTCAACACTTTCCATCTGCTTTTCCATCGAGGCAATGTCATAAACAGGTTTCTCATGAGTATAGTCAATTCCGTAAGCACGATTTCTTTGATTGAACATTTCAAATTGTGAAATAAAATTGAGAAAAAGGAAAAGTGCAACAAATGCAGTATTTGCCCAGGCTTTCAGCCAAAACCTGAAAACACCTGAAAGCATAAGAAACATGGTAAATAAAAGCAATACGCTTGCACCGGCAGGAATTTTAAAAAACGGATAATCTCTGAACAAACCAAGAACAATGAAAGTGATGAAAACAATTATTTCGATTACCGCAGCATTGACGTGATTCTGTTTTAAAACTGATTCGAGCATGTGGCGCTTGTAGTGTGAAGTATCGCGCACCAATTTTGTTTTCAGCGGAAGCGATAAATAAGTTTCCACGCGCCAGTTACGGTTGCCGTACCGTGGCTTTCTCTTTTTGCCGTTTGATTTTTTTGAGGCTGCAGCAACTTCACCAATTTCACTCTCACCATGCTCCACCCCGAATAGTTTGTAGATGTCCTTATTGGTAATTAAAAAATAGCGCCATGTTGAATAAATGATTGCTGTCATCCCAATAAGGAAACAGGCAATGTTTATTAAGATTTCTTGCGGTGATTTTAACTGGCTTTCATATTGAAAGAAGAAAAGTTTAATGATGTACACAATTAAAAACAAAACCGGGATGACAAAATTATTAACGGTGTATTTCTGAAACGTTTTATTAAGTGATGCAAGAAACGGAAAGCGAAAACTGTTTAAAATAAAACTCGAAATATTAAAAGCCATTATGAATGCACCCATAGCTAATCCCATAATCATAAAAGCACGACCATCCACCTTGCCCATATATTCAGGATCAAGGAAGAGATAAGGGATTCCAAATTTGCTAGCGAAAGTTTGAGTGATAAAGCCAAAAAGCAAAAGCCAGTACAACAGAAGTATCTGGTTTTTTTTGATATGCATAACCAGTAACTGAACAGAAAAAGAATAATACCAGCGATTGAAAACCTGTTTATTGAACATGAAATTGCAATTCAATTATGAATACGAAAATCAGAGGAAAAAGATACGGATAAGCTAAGAAGCAATTTTATTATTTATAGTTTTTAAAATCTCCGCTTCCATTGTAGTCGTTTTCGATTCAATTTCATTTCCTTTTTTTAAAATATCAGTCACAAAACTCTTGTCATCATAACTTGTCGAGTTTATTTTTACATTTAAAAAAGCGCCCATAACGGCCGAGCGCGCACACAATGCTCCAACACCTGCATCACTCACCGAATTGGGGTTTCCGTTTTCAGCCATTGCTTTAATAATGCTCATAGATTCAAAAGAAAGCTGCATGACTTTAAATGGAACTTCAATTGCATTCCTTGTGGCAATTTGAATGGATTCTTTCCGTATTTTTTTTTCTTCATCCGTTCCCTTTGGCAGCTTAAATGCATCCATAATTTTATTGAAAGCGTTTGTGTCCGCATCAACCAACGATAACAATTGATTTTTTATTTTCTGTCCTTTTTCCGCCCAGTCAGAAAATTCTTCCCACCGGTTTTCCCAGCCTGTTTTGGATGAAGAGAGATTTGCAACCATAGTTGCAAGTGAAATTCCAAGGGCTCCTGCATAAGCAGAAATGGAGCCGCCACCGGGTGCAGGCGATTCGCTTGCAGTTTCATCAGCAAAGGCATTTAACTTCATGTTGATGAGCGGAGATTTTTTTTCGTCTTCCATAACATATTCAATTATTTTTTTCTTCGGATCAAAAGGAGCCAGTTCATCCAGCCCCATGGATTTAACAGCAATGTGAATTAATTCTGCTTCACTAACGCCAGCGGAAAGCCGTTGTTTTTTTAAAAAATATTTTCCGGCATCAACCATTGCGGAAAGCGGAATTAAACCCACCAGTTCAGAACCCGTAACACGAAACCCTCTTTCATGCGCACTTTTTACGCACTCATCAAAAACAATATGCAAAGGCGTTTCTCTGAATTTTGTTACGTTGATTGAAACCTGTGCAATTCCGTATTCCTCAATATACCAGCCAATTGCTTTGACACCTTTTAGATTTCCTAGAATTCTGATTTCATTTCCTTTTTCATCAAGAATATTTTTTCCTGAGACAGGATCTTTTTTTACTCTGCCGGCTTCCCGGATGTCAAATGCAACGGAATTAGCACGCTTAACTGATTTGGTATTCAGATTAACATTATAAGCAATCAGGAAATCGCGGGCACCGATCACAGTTGCTCCATGTTTAGCAGAAAATTCAGCCGGACCAAAATCCGGCTTCCATTCCGATAATTTTATTTTTTTGAAAAAACCCTCGTACTCACCTGCTCGGATTATGGAAAGATTGCTGCGTTCTTTATTTGATTGTGCTTCTTCATACAGGTAAGCCGGAATTTTTAATTCTTCACCAACACGTTGTGCAAGTTTCTCACTCCATTCTGCGGTTTCTTCCATTGTGATATTTGCGACCGGGATAAACGGACAAACATCGGTTGCACCCATGCGCGGATGTTCGCCTTTGTGTTTGCTCATGTCAATCAGTTGTGATGCTTTTTTAATACCAAGAAATGCAGCTTCAACAACAGCTGCCGGCTCGCCAACAAGAGTTACAACAGTTCGGTTGGTCGCTTTACCCGGATCAACATTCAAAAGTTTTACTCCTTCGACTCTTTCAATTTCATCAGTAATTTGTTTAATGACATTCAAATCACTTCCCTCGCTGAAATTAGGAACACATTCGATAAGCTGTTTCATAACAGGTGATAATAATAAAAACGCAATATTAATTGAAATAAAACTCTTTATGACTGTTCAATGCCATTCAAAAAAACTTTTTCAACAGGATTATTTGTAAATGAATATGGAATAAAAGCACAAGAAGGAATTTCTTTTGTAATAAAAAAGTTTGCTTTTTTTCCCCTCGCAATGCTTCCCAGTTCGTTATTCACTTCCATTGCATATCCACTATTGATAGTCGCTGCGTTAATTGCTTCTTCAGGTGTCATGTTATATTGAATGCACAAAAGTGAAATCATAAAATTCATATTTCCTGAAGGAGAACTTCCCGGATTACAATCCGTAGCAACTGCAACAGGTAAACCGGCATCAATCATTTTTCGGGCAGGAGAGTTGGAAAGATTCAGAAAAAAAGCTGCACCGGGAAGTAGTGTTGGCATTGTCTGAGAATGCAACAACAAATTTATTTCTTCATCACCAACAAATTCCAGATGATCAACACTTATTGCGCCACATTCGACCCCTGCCTGAACTCCGCCAGAATTGCTCAGTTGGTTTGCATGTACTTTTGGTTTAATTCCGTAGTTCAGTGCTGCTTTCAGAATTTTCACAGTTTCTTCTTTCGAAAAATAATTCCGCTCACAAAATACATCACAGTAATCCGCTAATTTTTCCTCTGCAATTTGAGGAAGCATTTCGTTTATGATCAAATCAATGTATTTTTCTTTTTTGTTTTTGAATTCCTTCGGAACAGCATGTGCACCTAAAAAAGTAGATTTAATAATAAGAGGCAATTTTTCTTTCAGTTTTTTAATTACACGCAGCATTTTTAATTCGCCTTCCACGTTTAATCCGTAGCCGCTTTTTATTTCAATAGCTCCTGTACCTGTTTTAATTACTTCCTGCAAACGGGTCCATGAAGATTGATAAAGCTCTTCTTCAAAAGTTTCATTTAATTTTTTTGCTGAATTTAATATTCCCCCTCCCCGTTTTGCTATTTCCTCATACGTCATTCCGTTGATGCGATCAACAAATTCTGTTTCGCGCGAACCGGTATAAACAATGTGTGTGTGAGAATCGCACCATGTTGGAAAAACAAATCTGCCATACGCATCAATTTCATTTACTTCTGACGTCTGACGTCTGACGTCTGACTTCTCAAGGTTTTTCATTTCACCAAAATCTTCAATCCTACCCTCTTTAACAAAAAGAAAAGCATTGTCAATGCAGGGAAGAGTTTTCATATCCTTTCCACAAACTTTTTCTTTTGGAGTTTGCTCTGTTTGCACTAAAGACTTAATATTTTTTATAAGGAGGCTCATAGCGGGATAAGCGGATTTGAATAACCCATACAGTAAATAAAATAATAGGTGTTAAAAAATATTTTTAACCTGACGGATTAATCACTGAACAATCACTCCCAAATCTTTTATAAATGCATCCGGATCAGGCTCACGCCCTAAAAAATCTTTCACTAAATCTATTTCGGGTTCTGATGATCCTTTGGCAAGAATAATATCGCGGTAACGCAATCCTGTTTTCTGATCCATAATGCCATTTTTTTTAAAAACCGAAAACATATCCTGCGCATACACTTTCGACCAAAGGTAACCATAATAGCCGGCACCATACCCTTTTAAATGCCCGAATGAGCTTTGCATGTGGGTACCTTCCAGATAAGGATACAAAGTGATTTTGTTTTGCAATTCTTTAACCACATCAGTTGTCGAAACATTCCCATCCGCATCAAATTTATCTTCAAGAGTCATATCCAGTTCACCATAAAATATTTGCTGAAGTATGTTTAAGCCTGACCCTGCATTTTTTGAAGCAAGCATTTTTTTATGAAGCTCCGCAGGTAATACTTCGCCTGTCCCGGAATGTTTTGCAAAAAGTTTAAGCGCATCGTATTCCCATGCCCAGTTTTCAAAAATCTGCGAAGGAGCTTCTACATAATCAAGCGCAACATTGGTGCCTGAAAAGAAAAACAATTCCGAAGTGGTAAGCATGTTGTGAAGCACGTGCCCGAATTCATGAAAAAAAGTTTCGACATCGCCATGGGGAAGTAATGATGGCTTTCCGTTTTCAGGTTTGGGAAAATTGCAAACCAATGCAGCAGCCGGATATTGATAACCATTCCCGGTGATTTCACCACCGATGATTCCAAAGCAGGCTGCATGGCTGTATTTGTTTTTTCTTGGAAACAGGTCGAGATAAAATCGCGAAATCATTTTGCCGTCTTGTTTAACTTCAAACATCCGTACGTCTTCGTGCCAGACAGATGGATCTTTTACTTCACTGAATTCGAGATTAAATAATTTTTGTGTCAACATAAACAAACCGCTCAAAACATTGTTGAGTTCAAAATACTGCTTTACTTTTTCGCCATCAAGATCGTATTTTGTTTCAAGCAGCTTGTTGGAATAAAATCCGGCTTCCCATGGAAAAATCACAACAGCATCCTTATCAGTTTCCTTTTTTAATTTCAAAAGTTCATCGTAATCTTTCTCAGCTTTCGGGCGGATTTTCGAAATTAAATCATCTTCAAATTTCCAAACCGCAGCCGGAGTTTTAGCCATTTTATCATCAAGCGCATATTCTGCATAGGAAGAAAAGCCAAGCAGATGAGCCATCTTTTTTCTTTCAGACAAAATGATTTTCAGCGTTTCGATATTTTCTTTTGCCCGTGAGTTAAACTTTATGTAAAGTTGTTTACGCACCGCATCATTCTTGCAATATTTCATAAACGGGTAATATGACGGATAGGAAAGATCAATTTTATAAGTCCCGTCTTTTTGTTTTCGGCTTTCAAGAAAATCTGGCGGAAGGCCCTCGGCTTGCTTAGAATTTATTACAAGAGAATCGTATGAAGATTCAATGGCTGCATTAAATTTAATGCCTTCATCCGACAACCTGTTTTGAATTGCTTTCAGTTCATCACGTTTTTCTTTTGGCAATGCAAGACCGTTGCGTTCAAAATTGCGTACTACTTCAGTTAGCATTTTCTTTTTAGGTCCCGAAAGAGTTTTTGCTTCTTCAGTTTGACTGTAACGTTTTATTGTTTTATATAAATCTTCATTAAGCTGTAGTTCCACATAATATTTGCTGAGGCGCGAAAGGTTTTCTAAAGCGGCTTCTCTTTCAGATTCAACCGACAAAACATTGCTCAGCAAATCAAGAATAGAATTAATGGTATTCAAATCGCAATATAAATTATCAAGAATCAGTAATGTAGAATTAAAATTCAATTCGCCTGCTGAAGTGATTTTATTTATCCGGCTATTGCTTACAGCCATGATGTGGTCAACGGCTTCTGTAAAATGAACCGGCTTGATTTTTTTAAAATCAATGGGTTGATTAAACCGGTTGAATAAGGGATTATCTATAGGGGAAATTTTTTCCTGGGCAATAGCAATTGAAGAAGTTAGCATAGCATTCAAAATAATTATGAATAAATAAAATTTAGTTCGCGTCATGTTCGGCAAATGAGGGCGCAAATATATTTAATAAAAAATTGCAGCGAAAAAAAGAGAGAAAGGTTTTATGCTAATAAAAGCTAAAGAGCAATAGATATCTGGAAATTAAATATTAATTAAAATAAAGAATATGCCATCAGGTGGTCTTATTTCTCATCTTATTCAGCTTCCTGTAATCCTTATGATTAATTGCTGTTCCGATGGCAACATAAAACAGTTTGCTCGATTCAGGATGATAGGCAAACGGAACACCGAATAACTTAACATCCTGTTTATCTTCCTGCAGAAAATCCATTAAATAGTATTTAAAACGTAAGTAAGAACCACCTTTGAAATGAATTTCGGCAAATACTGATGGATTGAAAATATTTACCTTGTCGGAAAACCATTCATTATTTTTAAACTCCTGGTCGGCATAAAATACCTTCTGTTTATAAGCAAACATCATTTCAGCTTCACCTCCAACAGCCAGCCAGGTTTTATTTTGCATACTTCCTATTTTAAAAGCCAATGGAATACCTAAACTATATGAACGCTGTTTTATTTTGATGGAATCATTCAGCGTATTAATAAAGCCAACATTGCGAACGCCTAATCCGAAATACAATCCGGTTTTGGCATTAAAATCATAGTGAAACTGATGCTGGTAATGAAAAAATACAGTAAACCTCACAATAGGATCAATCATAAGGTTGGGATCTTTAACGTCTCCGAATGAAAAAATCAGTTCGGAAGCCCCCATTGAGTACACATTACTTTTTTTATCGTCATTCATAGACTGTGAATGGCCTTTGAATATTACAAGCAGGAAAAAGGCGAGTGTTAAAGCGGGTCTTTTCATAAAAGAAGTTTTAGAAATTTAATTTTTGACAAGACAAAAGTAATACCGCAAATCTGGACAAAATAATTTTTTCATTAAAAATTAATTATCAACAATTGCCTTTTACCTTTTAGCATTTCAATATTTTTACGCAAGAATGAATTGGCAATGTTTAATTAAGTAATTCATCCGTCAGCCGTAAGATTCGCACCTATGAAATTTTCCCATCTTCACGTTCACACCCAGTTCTCGTTACTGGATGGAGCTGCTGATATCAGCGCGTTATTTAAAAAAGCAGTTGCTGATAAAATGCCCGCTATTGCCATTACCGATCATGGTAATATGTTTGGTGTTTTCAATTTTGTTGCTGAAGCTGCTAAAATAAATAAGGATAATCCGAATTCCATTAAACCGATTATCGGTTGCGAATTTTATTTAGTTGCCGATCGTACACGTAGGCAATTTACAAAAGACGACAAAGACCAACGCTTCCACCAATTGTTTCTTTCAAAAAATGAAGAAGGCTATCATAACTTAATCAAGCTGTGCTCGCATGGTTATATTGACGGTTTGTACGGAAAATACCCGCGCATTGATAAAGAGCTGGTGCTGAAATACCACAAGGGATTAATTGCAACTACCTGCTGTTTGGGTGCATTGGTTCCTAAAGCTATTCTTAAGAAAGGCGAAGCTGAAGCAGAAAAAGAATTTAAATGGTGGCTCGATTTATTTGGTGAAGATTATTACATCGAATTGCAGCGACATAACATTCCCGATCAGAACGAAGTGAATGCGGTCCTTTTGAAGTTCGCGGCTAAATATAATGTTAAAATTATCGCGTCAAACGATTCGCATTATGTTGATCAGAAAGATTCTAACGCGCATGATATTCTGCTTTGCATTAACACCGGTGAAAAACAAAGCACACCAACCATTAAAGAGTTTGCTGATGACGATGTAATGGTAAGAGGAAAACGATTTGCCTTTTATAACGACCAGTTTTATTTCAAATCTACCGAAGAGATGACAAATCTTTTCAACGATGTTCCCCAGGCAATTGATAATACCAGCGAGATTACTGATAAAGTTGAACCGCTGAAATTGAAGAGCGATGTTTTGCTGCCTTATTTTAAAATTCCTTCAGGATTTTCTGACCAGGACGAATATTTAAAGCACATCACATTAACAGGGGCAAAAAAAAGATATGGTGATTTAATGACTCCTGAAATTGAAGAGCGCATCAATTTTGAATTGTTCACCGTAAAGACAATGGGTTTTGCAGGATATTTTTTAATTGTGTCCGATTTTATTAATCACGGAAGAGATATCGGTGTTTTCGTAGGTCCCGGACGTGGCTCTGCTGCC
>JBIOHJ010000088.1:0-14101 GCA_044448905.1 Bacteroidia bacterium
GATATTTATTTCCCGCAACGTTTATTACCTTGCTGAACAATACTGACGAATCTTTTTCAATAGTCAACCCGGCATTTTCACCGGAGCATTGCCTTGCATCAATTACAATTTCAACCGGGAAAGTATTTCCCAAAATAGCTACGCGGTTATGATTTACTTTCGAAATAAGAATATCTTTTTTAACCGAAGTATCGCCAAGCGCAATGGTATAAACCGGAACGTTTAATGAATGGTCGGCATAAAGCGGGTTGCTGCCCGTGTTGTACAACCCATCGCTGGCAAGTATGATGGCTCCCACATTGCGGTTGGCAAATTTTAAACCGGCTTCGTAAAACAGTTTTGAAATATCGGTCTGCTTATCCGTAAAATTAAAATCAATTTTGTCTTTTACCTGGTCGCCAAAAGAAAAAGTCCTGACCTCGTAATTTTTTTTCAGTTGGTCAATCATACTTGTAAAAGCCCCTGAGTATGTTTTTTTAAATACCGATGAATCTGTTCCCATCAAAATGGATTGCGAATTATCCTGCGCAATAATAATCACCGGTTTTTCCACTTCGCGGAAAATGGTTCTTATTAATGGCGATAATAAAAGAAACGCAAGCACCGTAACTACCACGAAACGAAAAGCAGCCATCAGCTTTTTAAGCCACGGGCGCACTTCTTCAAGCAGCTGCTCTTTCCTGTACAGCGTAAAGGCATAGAGAGCGCCTGCTAACAAACAAAATAAAATAAACCACCAGGGTTTGCCGGTAATGATTTCGAAATTCACAACACAGGAGGTTATTTAATAAATGATAAAAATTTTGTGCGTATGCAAAGTAAAGGAATAATGAAAGATTATTTTGAATTATGCTTTGTGGCATTTCGTCTGTTTTTTTTACCCTGCGTCTTTGCGCCTCTGCGTTCAACTTTTTTTAAACGCAGAGACGCTAAGACGCAGAGGAGAATAGAAAAGTTCATAACACTATAATGGAAAGAAAAATTCAAGCTGATCCATTACCGAAGTTAACAACAATTGGAATTTAGCATCCCCTGCCCTACTTTTGCATCCCCAAAAAATAATTTAATGATTACCAACAGAACATTTACAATGATAAAGCCCGATGCCACATCGGCAGGGAATACCGGGGCCATACTGGATAAGATTTGCAAAGCCGGGTTTAAAATTATTGCTATGAAATACACGCGGCTTACTCCCGAAAGTGCAGGTAAGTTTTACGCCATCCATAAAGAACGCCCCTTTTATAACGACCTTGTAAAATATATGTCATCGGGCGCGATAACGGCTGCTATTTTAGAGAAAGAAAACGCGGTGGAAGATTTTCGTACGTTCATCGGTGCCACCGACCCATCGAAAGCCGCACCGGGTACTATCCGTAATTTATTTGCAAAATCAATTGACGCCAACGCTATCCATGGCTCGGACAGCGATGCGAATGCCGCCATCGAAGGCGCTTTTTTCTTTTCGGCTTTGGAAATGTTTTAATAAACCGTTTGGGGGCTTGCTATCGCATACCTGCTGAATATTTCTACATTTGAGAAGTATTCCGCACCTTTGATATGAAATGGTGCGGATAATAATTGTCATCGGCAACCAAATGGCGGCAGTGCGTAATCTAACTTTTGGAATTCTAATTGGGCTTTTTTTCAGCAGTTGCGAACCGTCAGTTTCATTTAATGAACCTCAGCCAACCGATACCAAACGTTTGAATGAGTTTCCAAGAAAATTGCAAGGCGAGTATTTAAACAAAGATGGTAATCCATTTCTGAAAATTAGCGACAAACTAATTTTACGCATTTACGATTATGGACAGAAAGCGCATAAGAACCAACTAGACACTACAGTTAAAATAATTGGTGATACTCTTATTGATTTAAGTGATAGCTCTAAATATTTCATCCGGTTTGAAGGAGACAGTGTTGTTATACTTTACCACTCAGAGGACACTTTATTTTACATTTCCAATCTAAATGTGTTGAAGAAATTCAAGGGATATTACTTTTTGAATGTGGGTGATGCGAATTATTGGTATGTAAACAAATTGTATTTGAGCAAAGGAATTCTTTCAATAAATTCAATTTCAACAAAAGATGAAATAAACAACTTGCGGGAAATAACAGAAACAACATCGGATACGACAAGTTACAATTTCAAACCAACAAAGACACAATTTAAAAAGTTTATCAAGCAAGATGGTTTTAAAGCTTCGGAATATTATGTACGATTAAAAAGATGATAGGAAAAATCAAACTGAATAAAATCCCTAAGGGGTTTAGAACCCCTTAGGGAGGAAAAGCACAAATGGAAAGATACGTTCTATCATTTATATTACTTTTATATGGGTGCGGATTCGAGTCTGATGAACAGGCAAAGTTCTTCCCGGTTGACCCAAGTGAATTGATTTATAAAAAAGGCGACTGCCTGGCTTTTAAAATTGATAGCTCAAATTATATTGCAGGTATTGTGATGAATTTCAGTAAGGATGAAGGAGGACTTTGGTACGGGTTCTGTTTCACAGATTATTTGGATACCATAATTCCAGACATTTCAACAATTAAATCTAAAAATATATACGGAAGAAAAATTCAAAGCACAATTGATGATAAAGGATATTTCGTTGGATTAGATTTTGAGTATATGAGTGATAGTTGCATAAAATCATTAAACGAAAAAAGTAAATTGATTGGCAATTTGAAACTTGATACAACTAAAATAGAATTGGGTTCGGAAGGTGCTACACGTGATTATTCTGAATTTATAGAAATGTTCAAGTTTGGGCGTAAACGCAGATTGTTACCCCCGGATGATTATAGAGAGATATTGAAACTTGATAAATTCAGACCGGATGAATATTTTTCGGTTAACACATTTATTATTGAATAAAATCCCTTAAGGGGTAAAAAGCAAGCATGAAATCACAGCTATTATATATTGAGTTAAAAACTGGTTTTAACGACAATGGACCGGCTTGGATTGGAAAAGGTTTTTTCTCGAAGACTGGTCAGACGGTTTATTTTAATGGTCAAGCTTTTAAAAAAGCTAAAGGTGTGTCAGGCAATCATTTTGAAATTGAAAGTGGTGACGAATATTGGATTTCCGGTATCAAGAAAAATGGCACTGACAGACATTGGGCGGGATCAGGAATTATTCAGATTGATGAGAGCATTTTATCAGACTACTTAAATCTAATTGGACAGACTTCTTTAACAAAAAATAAATTCAAAATCGTGAAGCTTAATAATAATCCTCCAATAAGTGCAGTAACTGAAATTGAAAATAGAAAATTGGATGAGTAGAAAACTGTTCATAACATTCAGATTAAAAGAAATAAAAAAAGAAGAGCTTTGAATAAAATTCCCAAGGGATTTAGAATTACTTAGGGGGTAAAAGCAAAAATTATGAGATTATTTATTAATATAATCATTATTGTACTTTTTTTAAATTCCTGTTTTGGTCCGAAAGCAGTTTCAACTATTGAGTCGTACAATTTTGATGAAAAAAATAATCAGACTGTATTTAATAAATTTCCATTCGGTAGTGTAAGTATGCCTGGTAAATGGACAAAGGTTTCATATAATGATGTGAGTACACAACATAATTTCAGGAATACAGATTCAGTCTTAACTGCTGTTGCAATTAATAAGACTTCAAGTTACCCTTTTTATAAAACAGGCATGACATCAAACACATTTGTTGAAGAAATGTATGAATGGGATTCTAAGTACCTTGTAGAACAAATAAAAGGAAAAAGAACAATAATTAAGCAAGACACATCAAATCATTTTATTATTTGGCAAATCACAACAGATACTTTGAATTTAAAGATTGATAATCATTACTTATTTGGCTGCGAGAATGGAATTATTTTTACTGTGTTTATATCCACAGAAAAGTGGGCAAATGAACAGAAAGTTAATTTCGTTGAAATGGTATATAAAAATAAAACAGTTGGAGTATGTTGCGATTAGCACGAACGCATAACAATCAGATTAAAAGAAATGCGAAGCATTCATGAACACCTTTAAAAATAAACCCCTACATTTGAAGTTGAAAAAAACAAAGCACATGAAAAAAATCTTATTAATCGCAGCGCTTATTATGTTTTCATACTCTGTAAACAGCCAAAGCCCGTGGAACATCGGGGTTATGCTCAGTGCCGGAGGCAATATTTCACAATTCAGCGGAGGCATGGAACAGGCAAATGCACTGTTCACCCATAGCGTCCACCCGGTAGGGCAGCTGGGCGTTTATGCGCGTTACAGAATTGCCCCGAACTGGAGCCTGCAAAGCGGTTTTGATTTCAGCCAAATAGGTTTCACTTATCTTTTCGCTAAAGATTATTCGCTTCTTAATGAAATGGATCATAATGAAATAATGTATTCCGCCACTTGCGTAAGCCGCATGCCTGCCATGATTATTTATAACTCAAAATTAAACTGCCGCAATTGGCGGTTCATTGCCGGTGCAGGATTTGCTTTGAATGTGATTGATAATAATTGGCAAAGCAGCTACAATGACATTATTGAATGCCCGACAGGTATGAGCGAAGAGCAGATGAAGAATTATTATTCTGAATATAAATTTGAGGAAGCTCATGCAACCTCAGCAGCTAACGGAAGCTTTACCTGGCTGATGGGATTTGAAAAAGTTTTCAAGCGCGGAAACATGTTCAGCTTTACATTCCAGGGAAATGCCGGCTTTACTCCTCTTGCCGAATCCACCGTTCAGTATTTTGCTGACGGAACAAACTATCATCACACTTTTACCAACTACGGAACTTATTGCTCGTTTGGTATCTCGTATTATTTTTTGCCTGTAGGAAGTAAAAAATTAGCCAGCGCTATCGAAAAAAAATAACCAGCAACTTGCGGTTACTTCACCCGTCAGGCGAAACTAAGAACATCCGGCAACGGATGAACATGCCATGGTTGAAATTTATTTTCTTGTTGTACTTAAATAGCTCTTTATAGTACGATCTTCGTATTTGCAGTTTTCAACTGTAAGATTCCCCGGTTATTTATTTACAAAATGCAACCAATCAGCAAATAATACGTCCTTATGTTAGAGTAATTATGTATAATTTTGTTGTTCGTTAAAACACCCGCCTCCTTCAAATAATAAAACCCGTTTCTATGATGAAAAAATTACAGCTCCTGTTTGCTTCAGTGACATTTGCATTTGGTGCTTTTGCGCAAAATTATCAGCCTTATCTGAATATTCCGGTAACCCACTCCGGCAATACAATTGTAAATCCATGGACTGGCGGATTTGATGCTCCCATTCCTCAGCCGATTGACTTGAATGGCGATGGCATAAAAGATTTATTTGCGTTTGAAAAAAGCGGTGCTTCACAAACATATTTCAGGTACACAACTTTAATTAATAACGGAACAGCAGGGCAAACGGATTATCATTATGCTCCTGAATACAAAAAATGTTTCCCGGCTCAAATGCACGACTGGGTTTTGCTGGTTGATTTTGATTGTGATGGAAGAGAAGACATTTTTACCTATTCGTTTTCGGGCGGGATGACCGTTTATCGTAATGATTATTCCGTTGCTACCGGCTTAAAATTTACACTTTACATGCCGCTGGTTAATTCAGATTATTACGGATTCATTACCAATCTTTTTGTTTCCAGTGTTAACCAGCCGGCACTTGTTGATGTGGATAACGACAGTGACCTGGATGTGCTGACTTTCGGTATTGCATCAAACACGGTTGAGTATCACCGGAATTATGGAAAGGAATTATTCAATCGTTGCGATACCATGATTTATGAATTAGAAAAAGCATGTTGGGGAAAATTTTGTTTAAGCGGGTTGACAAATACCGCGATTCTTGGTTGCCCTATTGCTTCGTGCCCTGATGGACCTAACAGAATTGGTCAGAACAATCCTGTTTTTGTTGAACAATTGCGAAAGTTACATGAGCAGGTTGAAAAAACCGAATTGCATAGCGGCTCGTGCATGATTGCTCCTGATTTAGATGGCGATCTCGATAAAGATTTAATAAATGGCGATATCCTTGGTAATAACTTACTGTACATTGAGAATGGCGGTAATCCCGATTCGGCATACATGGTTGCCCAGGACACTGCTTTTCCTTCGTATGATGTGCCTGTAGATTACAGGGTTTTCCCGGCTCCTTACTATTTTGATGCCGATAATGACGGCAATAAAGATTTGGTTGTAACCGGGTGCATTGCCAACGCTTCACGTAATTATAAAAATGTTTTATTCTATAAGAATACCACCAATAACCAGACAAATGTTTTTGATTTTCAGAAAGACAATTTGTTTGTTGATGAAATGATTGATGTAGGATCGGGTGCGCTCGTTTCATTATTTGATGCCGATGGCGATGGATTACAGGATATGATCATTGGTAATTATGTTTATATTGATCAGTTTCCGGTAAATGATATTTCTTCCGTAGCATATTATCGCAACACCGGAACAGCTTCGCAGCCGTCTTTTAATTTGGTAACAACCAATTATTCCAATCTGAGTACCGTGGGTGCATTCAGCATGGCGCCTGCATTTGGAGATTTGGATAATGATGGCGATATGGATATGATTGTTGGTGAATCTTTAGGAAATCTTATTCATTTTTTAAATACAGCCGGGCCGGGAAATCCTGCAGTTTTCGTTCAGGTTTCAGGGCCCTACCTGTTAGCTTCAAATGGAAATCCGATTAATGTAGGCAGCTATTCAACTCCGATTCTTATTGACTTAAACCGCGATGGAAAGCTCGACCTTGTAATTGGCGAAAAAATCGGCAACCTTAACTACTATGAAAATATTGGTACACCCACGGTGCCTTCTTTTTCTTATGTAACAAATAACTTAGGCGGAATAAACGTAACCAAAATTGCCCAGGATATTTACGGGTACAGCGCACCGTTTGTTTTTGACAGTTCCGGAGTTTATCATTTATACGTTGGTTCGCTCAGCGGTTTTATTTACAAGTTTGATAATATTGATGGAAACATCTCTGGCGCATTTAATCTTGTTGACAGCATGCTTCTTTACGAGCCAATTCGCTCTACAATTACCGGAACTGATATTAACAGCGACTCCAAGCTCGATTTATTAATCGGCAATTATGCAGGCGGAGTAAGCTGGTTTGCCGACTCACCGGTTTCAATAAATGAAAATCCTTCCGGTCAGTCGAACTTTACCATATTTCCAAACCCTGCCAATCAGTTATTAACTATTCAATTTAATAACAATTTTAGCCACCACATAATTATTACTGACTTGTTAGGAAGAATTGTTTTTTCAAAGCTCAGCAATACCTCTACTGAACACATCAACATTCGGGCTTTCAGTAACGGGATGTATTTATGCAAAATGGTAGAAGACCAAAAGGTGTCTGCTGCGAAATTCATTGTTCAGCACTAAATATTTTGTTAAACTTCATGGGCCGGAATCACTTTAGTATATTTATTTTTCTTTTTTTTATTTCCCTGATTTTTATCATTAACTCCTGCACGTATCACAAACCGGATGTTATCCAAGATCAGATTGGCGAATCCTGTTATCCTGATGCAATAGGTAACATATTTATTACGCGTTGCGCGATGCCCGGCTGCCATAATACAGCGAGCAAAGATGCCAGTGGCGGTCTTGACCTTAGCTCGTGGGATAAATTATTTGAAGGGGCACGGGCTGGTGCAGCTATTGTACCCTATCGTTCCGATCAAAGCTTTCTTGTAAATTTTATTAATACCTATTCCGATTTGGGTCAGCAGCAATTACCAACCATGCCGTATGTTGCCGGTAATCCCAATAATTCAGCACCTCTGTCGCACGAAGATGTTGTGCTGATAAAAAACTGGATTGACCAGGGGGCACCGGATTGCAATGGAGTAGTTCCTTTTTCGGGAGATCCAAACCGGAAAAAATTTTATGTCACAAACCAGGGATGCGACCTGGTTGCTGTTTTTGATGCGGAGAAAAAAGTAATAATGAGATACATTGATGTGGGAAGCAGTCCACAGCCCGAAAAGCCACACATGGTACGAATATCACCTGACGGACAATATTGGTATGTTTCGTTTATTGCAAATGCACAAAAGTTTCAGAAATACAAAACTTCTGATGATTCATTTGCTGGTGAAGTAGATATAACATCCGGTTCATGGAATACATTTGTTTTTTCTCCCGATTCGAAAACGGCATATATAGTTGACTTTAGTACTTCCGGTCGTGTAGCTGTAGTTGATTGTGAAACGATGACATTGAAAGACCTTAATCCTTATCCTAATCCCTTCCCTTCTGGTGTTACTTCTCCCCATGGTTCAGCTATTAGCCCTGATGGAAGCAGCTTATATATTACCAAGCAGTTAGAAAATGGATTATATAAATTTAATCTGAATGACTTTCCTGATGGTCAGGATGTAAGTCTTACCGGTACGTCCACATCAGAACCTCACGAAATTACGTTTTCACCAGACGGATCAATGTATTTTGTTACCTGCCAGTTAACAGATGATGTAAAAGTTTTTAGCTACCAACCCTATCCTTTACCGGATATATTTTTAAAATCTATCCCGGTTGCCGATTTCCCTCAGGAAATGTCATTCTCGCTTACTACACCTTATTTATTTGTTTCCTGTACAAATGGAAATGCCGTAAGTATTATAAATTATCAGGACACATCATTAGTAAAAACTGTAACAGGATTTTATTCTCCACATGGTATTGCTGTTGATGATGCAAATGGAGTGTGCTATGTAGTTAATATCAATACTGATGGACCACCCCCTCATCATAGTTCGGACTGTAATGGGAAAAACGGATTTTTAAATGCAATTAGCTTAAGCATCCTTGATATTGTTCCAAATTTCAAACCTGAACTTTCCGTTTTCCCCTACTCTATTGCAGTCAGGAAATGATTGCTGAAAAACAACACGGCATTATTTTATTTGATGGTGTTTGCAATTACTGCTCAGGCTGGGTTGATTTTATTATGAGACATGATAAGAAAGATTATTTCCGGTTTGCAACGCTGCAATCAGAAATTGCGAAAGGGCTTTTAGCAGAAAAAAATATTTCAAACAATAATCTTCCCGACTCGGTTATTTTAATTGAAAATGAAAAAATATTTTTTCGTTCCGATGCCGGATTACGTATTCAGCAAAAGCTGAATTTCCCCTTTCCAATTCTTTATAGCCTGATTATAGTTCCGCGGTTTATTCGTGATGCAGTTTACAATTTCATTGCCAACAACCGCTACAAATGGTTTGGTAAAAAAGAAATTTGCCGCGTTCCGGTATCAGAACAGGAAAAAAATAAGTTTCTTAGCTGAATCCCTTAATCCTGTTAATCCAGGTTCAGACTAATTTTTTTCTTCCCGTAATCAATCACCGCCTTATGATTCATGAGGATATCCCCTCCCAATACTCCATCAATTTCTTTCATCCCTATTTGAGCATAGGAACTGTTTACATGGGATAAATCGAGTAAAACAAAAACAAATTCATTCAATACCAGCTTGCCTATTTCAATTTTATCAATCTTAACCACATGGCTTTCCATGCTGTTGGTTCCAAGTCCTGTTGAAATGCCCTCGTGCTTTTTAAATTTTTTGTCTTTGACAAATTTTTGAATTCTTTTTTTATCAAAAACTGTACGAGACGCACCCGTATCAACTATCAGCCTTGCATTTTTGCCATTTATTTTAGCCATTACGAGCAAATGCAACCCGTCATGCTCAATACGAAGAATCTTCAAAGGAATACTGGTTGTCTTTTTTCGTTTCATTTCAAAATAAAAACATCCGTCAGTTGACGGATGTCTTTGTTTATTTTATAAGCTTAAAACATTTTACTTCACCGGTGCCGCAGTATTCATCTTATCCAGAACACCCATTACTTCTTTAACTGCAACAGCTGATTTACTGAGCAATTCTTTTTCGTCAGCATTTAATTTCAGCTCGATAATTTGCTCAATCCCATTTTTACCAAGCTTAACCGGCACACCAAGGTAAATATCCTTTAAGCCATATTCCCCCTGCAGCCATGCACAACACGGAAAAATTCTTTTCTGATTACGAACAATTGATTCTACCATTTGTGCAGCAGCGGCTCCCGGTGCATACCATGCCGAAGTACCCATCAGGTTCACCAATTCTCCTCCGCCAACTTTTGTTCTTTGAATTATCGCATCTAATTTATCTTTTGAAATCAGTTCAGTAACGGGTATGCCGGCAACCGTAGTGTAGCGCGGAAGCGGAACCATAGTATCACCATGACCGCCCATCAGCACAGCCTGTATTTCTTTTGGAGATGTGTCTAAAGCATCGGCAAGGAATGCGCGATAGCGGGCAGTATCGAGGATTCCTGCCATTCCAAAAACTTTTGATGAATTAAATCCTGAGGTGAGGTAAGCACAATAAGTCATTACATCAAGAGGATTGCTTACAACAATAATAATTGTATTGGGAGAGTATTTTACAATATTCTCTGTAACGGAGCGAACGATACCGGCATTGGTAGCAATTAAATCATCACGGCTCATGCCGGGTTTACGAGGCAAACCGGAAGTGATTACCACTACATCCGAATCAGCAGTTGCTCCATAATCATTTGTTGAACCCTTTACACGTGTATCGTATAAGTTAATGGGAGCGGTTTGCCAGATATCGAGCGATTTGCCTTCTGCAATACCTTCCTTAATGTCCAGTAAAATAACCTCATTACACAACTCTTTTTGAGCAGTTACATTGGCACAGGTTGCTCCCACATTTCCCGCACCTACTACAGTTACTTTCATTTTATTTTATTATTTATTTATTCGTGTGCGAAAATAATCATTAGTAATCAGTAATCAGTAATCACAGTTCGGAGATAGAAATAATAATCAGTTTATTGATTTGATTAAACCGTTTAGCATCTTGGAAATTTCAATGCATTGATTTCTTAAACCCTCCGATTGTTCTAACGTCAGGTAATTTAACATAGTTGAAACTGTAATGCAAACAATACATTCTCTTACAGAACGTTTTGCAAATCTCAAAAAGTTTCTGAATTCAGGCTTTGTACCGCCTGAGCCTTCCGAAATATTTAATGCAATAGAAACAGAAGCCCGTGTAAACTGAGAAGTAATTTTAAACTCTTCTGCTTTAGGAAATTTTTCAGTGCTTTTGTAAACATCCTTAATAAACAAAAGGCTTTTTTTATAAACAATCAAACTTTCAAATTCGAATTGGAAATCACTTGACATTTGTAGTAATCAGCAATCAATTAGGAGACGGAAAGTAGTTATCAGTAGTAAGTAGTCCAATCGGGATTTTTTTGTCTCGTTACTCCGAACTGATTACTGGCTACTGAATACTACCTAAGCATCAATGTTAGCATACTTGGCGTTCTTTTCAATAAACTCCCTGCGAGGTGGAACATCATCACCCATGAGCATGGAAAAAATGCGGTCGGCTTCGGCTGCGCTTTCGATGGTAACCTGGCGGAGTGTTCGTGTAATGGGGTCCATGGTAGTTTTCCATAATTGTTCTGCATTCATCTCGCCCAATCCTTTATAACGCTGCACAAATACGTTTGTTTCTTTGCCATCACCGGCAAGTTCTTTGATTGCTGCTAAACGCTGGTCATCGTTCCAGCAATATTTTTCTTCCTTACCTTTCCTTACAAGGTATAACGGTGGAGTGGCTATGTAAATGTAGCCTTCCTCGATAAGCTCTTTCATGTGGCGGAAAAAGAAAGTAAGAATAAGTGTAGTGATATGGCTTCCGTCCACATCGGCATCGGTCATGATGATTACTTTATGATAACGCAGCTTATCTACATTTAACGGGCGGCCTTCCTGCTTGTCATCGCGAAATACACCAAGCGCGGTAAAAATATTCCTGATTTCTTCGTTTTCATAAATTTTATGCTCCATGGCTTTCTCCACGTTGAGAATTTTTCCCCGTAAGGGAAGAATTGCCTGGAATGCACGGTTACGCCCCTGCTTGGCGGTACCGCCTGCCGAATCGCCCTCTACGAGGTAAATCTCGCACATGCCGGGATCGCTCTCCGAACAATCGGCAAGCTTTCCGGGCAAACCGCTTCCTGTAAAAGCGCCTTTACGTTGTACAAGCTCGCGGGCTTTACGGGCTGCCAGCCGGGCTGTAGCGGCAAGAATCACTTTGTTTACAATTGTTTTGGCTTCGCGCGGATGCTCTTCAAGAAATTTGTTGAGCATATCGCCAACAGCCTGGTCAACAGCTCCCATTACTTCGTTATTACCGAGCTTGGTTTTGGTTTGCCCTTCAAACTGCGGCTCCTGCACTTTAACGGATATAACAGCCGTTAGCCCTTCGCGGAAATCATCACCGTCAATATCAAATTTTAATTTAGCCAGCATGCCTTGCTTTTCGGCATAGCTTTTCAAAGTTCTTGTGAGTGCCCTGCGGAAACCTGATAGGTGTGTTCCGCCTTCATGCGTATTGATGTTGTTTACATACGAGTGAATGTTTTCGGCAAACGAAACATTGTATTGCATAGCCACTTCAATGGGCATTCCGAATTTTTCCGACTCCATGTATATACATTCGGGAATAATCCGTTCGCGTGTGGCATCAATGTAAGCGACAAATTCTTTTAATCCTTCCTCGCTGAAATAAGAATCTTTATTTACCGGGTTGCCGTTTTCATCCAATTCGCGGAAATCGGTTATGGATAAGCGAATTCCTTTATTCAGAAATGCAAGTTCGCGCAAACGCGTAACCAATATATCATAGTGGTAAGTGGTGGTGATAAAAATAGTATCATCAGGCTTAAAAGTAATAATCGTTCCCCGATACGTAGTATCGCCAATGGGTTTTACATCATACAATGGTTTTCCTCTTTCATATTCCTGCGAATAAATTTTACCATTGCGGTGAACTTCGGCTTTCAGGTGAGTTGAAAGCGCATTCACTACCGATACACCCACACCATGTAAACCGCCCGAAACTTTGTAGGAGTCTTTGTCGAATTTACCCCCGGCATGAAGAACGGTCATTACCACCTCTAAAGCAGATTTCTTTTCCTTGGTATGCATATCAACGGGAATACCACGCCCGTCATCCTTAACCGAAATAGAATTATCGGGAAATATGCTTACATCGATGTTCTTGCAATGCCCGGCTAAGGCTTCGTCAATCGAATTATCAACTACCTCGTAAACTAAGTGGTGAAGTCCTTTTACCCCTATATCGCCAATGTACATGGCGGGACGCTTGCGAACGGCTTCCAGCCCCTCTAATACCTGTATGCTATCGGCATCGTATTGCATGGCGGGTTTTACTGTTTCTGTGATTTGGTTACTCATTTTTCCTCTGAAAATTATTAAAAGTTATAAGTGTTCAAAGGTAACTTTTAGAAGCGTATTATAAAAGAAATTTTGAAAAAAAATGAACAAATAAATGTGAGAAAAAGTATGCCTGCCTTTTTGGAAATACAAAGAAAATTCAGTATCAGTAATGGCAAAAAAAACAGGTAAGCGCTATAAAAAAGAGCCATGAAAAGTCTCCTCCCTGAAGGATTTAAGGAGTTATTAAAACGAATACGTCAACCCCGCCATCGCATTCAGCTTGTAGGAAGGATAGTTGTACCAAATGTAATAACGGGTTGCCGTAAGATTATTAAGGTGAACAAACAGCGTAAGGTTTTTTGAGTACCGGTAATCAACTCCAAGGTTAAGGTCTAAGTAAGGTTTCAGGCTGGTTCCTTTTCCGTCAATACTAACGGCAGTGCGGCTGCCCGTGTAAAACATTTCAACTTTTGCAAAAATTTTATCAGCAATATTATAATTACCGCCTAATGTGAAAACAAAATCGGGTTTAAACCAGGGCTTTAAAGTGTCCACGCTGTACGAAAAATAATCGGCTTTTAATTCGAAACCCAACTTGCTTCCACTCTTGTATTGGGCTTCGGCATGAATGTTAAATTGTGAATTGTCGTAATAATCCACCGAATAATCTGTGATGCCTGTTGTATTCAAACTATTCACATAAAATACATCGTCATTCAGTTTCGAATACATTGCCCATGCAGCAATTTGAAATTCACGGTCGGGCTTAACTTCCAAACCGACTTTCAGGTTAAATTTATTA
>JBIOHJ010000089.1:0-13951 GCA_044448905.1 Bacteroidia bacterium
ATCCTAAACTATAACGAAAGACAATATGAAGAAGCCAAGAGTTTTATTTGTATCGCACGAAATTTTCCCTTATGTTGATGGTGGCGAAATGGGCAAGATTGCAAGGTTTTTGCCCCAGGGAATCCAGGAAAGAGGAAAAGAAATAAGAACATTTATGCCCCGCTTTGGTTGTGTGAACGAAAGGCGTAACCAGTTGCATGAAGTGATACGTTTGTCAGGAATGAATTTGATTATTGATGACAATGACCATCCTTTAATTATTAAGGTAGCTTCGATACAAACCGCACGCATGCAGGTTTATTTTATAGATAACGAAGAATATTTTCAGCGTAAAGCTACGTTCAGAGATGCAAAGGATAAGTTTTTTAAGGATAATGACGACCGCACCATTTTCTTTTGCAGAGGGGTAATGGAAACGGTTAAAAAATTGGGATGGAATTGTGATATCATTCATTGTCATGGATGGATGACCAGCCTGATTCCATTTTATGTTAAAACCAGTTATAAAGATGACCCGATGTTTAAGAATTCGAAGGTCATTTATTCGGTTTATGATGACGGGTTCGAAGAAAAGTTTAATGATAACTATGCAAAAAAACTGACGATGGAGGGCATCAGCCAGACTGATTTGAAAGAATTGAAAAATCCTACATACGAAAACCTCAGCATTTCGGCAGTTTCAAAATCGGATGGTGTAATTATAGCTTCTCAAAATATAAATAGCCAGGTAAGGAGCCACATTAAAAAATCCGGCAAGCCTGTTCTCGACCACCAGTCGCCTGACGATTATATTGACGCGTACAATAACTTCTATGACGAAGTGTTGCTGGAAGATTCTGTTCTTGTTTAAAACAGGCAACGGAAACCTTTTCTTAATTTTACAGACTTTATAATTGCGTAGTAAAGAATGAAGCACCTTGCAAGCTTTCTGAAATGTTTTTTTGTCTCGATTAGTGTCATTGTAATTTTTTTAGCTGCAGGCTGCAAGGAACCGGAAAATGTTGGATTAGATGTTTTGCCCGAAAATGATTTAACGGGATTAAATACTACCGATACCATCTCGTTGCTGACTTCAACAGTTAAAGAAGATTCTGTGTTGGCTTCGAATACCACGTTAAATTTATTAGGGGATATAAATGATGAATTTGGAAATGCCAAAGCAAGTTTTTACACACAGGCATTGCTGGAAACACCAAATGCTGATTTCGGAGCCAATGCATCCTGCGATTCGATAGTGTTGTCTTTGGATTATGCAGGATATTATGGTGATACCAATTCGACACACAATTTTACAGTTTATCAATTAAACGAAAGCATCGAAACGGACAGTTTATATTTTTCGGATAAGATTTTTTCAACTTCAACTACCTTAGGAACTCAAACTATTGCGGGTATTAAACCAAACGAAAGCTTAGTAATAAATGGGATAACTACAAATCCTCATTTAAGGATTACTCTTAATAATTCATTTGGAGATACCCTGCTTGGTGCAGGAACCGGACCTTTTGTTGACAACACCAGTTTTCTTAACTATTTCAAAGGCATTTATGTGCATGATTTAGTTGCAGCAGGCAACACCGGAAGCATTATGTATTTTGGGCTTACAGAGGCCATGTCAAAAATCACTTTATACTATCATAGTGATAACGGTGATTCGCTCGATTATGAATTTCTTTTGAACGGCACCGGAAAAGTAAATCACTTTGAACATGATTTTTCAAACGCTGTGTTTGGAAATAATTTTAATGATTATGATTTCGGAAAAAATCTTTGCTATGTTCAATCAATGGCTGGCGTAAAAACCAAAATTGATTTCCCCTTTTTGAATTCATTGGTTCAGGATGGACAAATTGCAATTAATAATGCAAAACTTATTATCAGTGCCGATAATTCAAATACCACTTTATTTCCACTTCATTCAAAACTTGTATTAACCGGTATTGACTCTTCAGGAATTTCAGTTTTTTTACCTGACTTTTTAGATAATTCAGTGCCGTTTGGAGGCGATGTTACTTCATCAAACACTTATACATTTACCATCTCGCGTTTTTTTCAGCAAATATTATCAGGAAGCCGCACCAATTATGGCTTGTTTCTTGTGGCAAACGGAAGTGCAGTTAATGCCGGCCAAACAGTTATAGGCGGAAGCGAACACCCGGCACTAAAAATGAAACTTCAGTTAATATCCACTAAACCCCAGTAATACCATGTGTGGCATTGTTGCATACATAGGACACCGCCAGGCTTATCCTATTATCATTAAAGGGTTATACCGTTTAGAGTACCGGGGTTATGACAGTTCAGGAGTAGCTTTACTGAATGGTGAACTCAGCGTTTATAAAAAAGCAGGAAAAGTAAGTGAACTGGAGGAGCATGTAAAAGGGAAGAATCTCTCCGGGACACTTGGAATGGGTCATACGCGTTGGGCAACACATGGCGAGCCCAATGACCGCAATGCGCATCCGCATTTTTCAGAAACAAAAAATTTCGCCATCATTCATAACGGAATTATTGAAAATTATTCAGCTATTAAACAGGAATTAAAAAAACGAGGTCACCATTTTGCAAGCGAAACCGATACCGAAGTACTTATCCATTTGATTGAAGAAATTAATGATAACGGAAATGTTGATTTTGATGAATCGGTAAGGCTTGCTTTGGGGGAAGTAGTTGGTGCATACGCTTTGGTTATTCTTTCAAAAAAAGATCCCAATAAACTTATAGCAGCCCGAAAAGGAAGCCCTATTGTTTTAGGCATCGGAAAAGATGAATTTTTTGTTGCTTCCGATGCCACGCCAATAATTGAATACACTAAAAACGTAGCGTATTTGAATGATGGAGAAATGGCAATTATTGCCGATGGAAAACTGACAGTAAAAACAATTCAGAATCAAATAAAGATTCCGTATGTGCAGGAACTGGAGATGAATCTTGAAGCCATTGAAAAAGGAGGGTATGAACATTTTATGATCAAGGAAATTTATGAGCAACCTCGTTCAATTGCCGATAGTATGCGCGGACGTATTGATGCTAAAGGTGGAAGATTGAGACTGGGAGGTTTAGGCGAGTTTGAAAATAAATTTGTAAACGCCAAACGGGTTATTATTATCGGATGCGGAACTTCATGGCATGCAGGATTGGTTGGTGAATATCTGATTGAAGATTTGGCACGAATACCTGTGGAAGTTGAATATGCTTCCGAATTCCGATACCGCAATCCCGTAATTAACGAATCGGATGTTGTGATAGCAATATCACAATCGGGTGAAACAGCCGATACATTGGCTGCAATTGAACTTGCAAAATCAAAGGGAGCAACTATTTTTGGTGTTTGCAATGTTGTAGGCTCCTCTATCCCAAGAGCTACTCATGCAGGTTCATATACTCATGCAGGTCCTGAAATTGGTGTAGCATCAACCAAAGCATTTACAGCACAGGTTACGGTACTAACGCTTCTGGCGTTACAAATTGCCAATCGAAGGGGAACGATTTCATCATCGCGCTACCAATCATTATTAAATGAGCTAGAAAGTATACCAGCCAAGGTAGCAGAAACATTAAAATCGAACAATAAAATAAAAGCCCTTGCGCAGGAATTCAAAAACGTAAAAAATTTTCTTTATCTCGGACGCGGATACGGATTTCCGGTTGCGTTAGAGGGCGCTTTGAAACTTAAAGAGATTTCGTACATACATGCAGAAGGCTACCCTGCTGCCGAAATGAAACACGGACCAATTGCGTTGATTGATGATGAAATGCCCGTTGTGGTTATTGCAACAAAAAACGCTTCTTATGAAAAGGTAGTCAGCAATATTCAGGAAGTAAAAGCCAGAAGGGGAAAAATTATTGCCATCGTTACCGAAGGCGATGACGTTGTTAAAGAACTTGCTGATTACGTAATTGAAATCCCCGAAACTGATGATATTTTATTGCCACTGGTTTCAGTAATACCACTCCAGCTTTTGTCGTATCATATTGCCGTTATGCGCGGTTGTAACGTTGACCAGCCGAGAAATTTAGCGAAAAGTGTTACGGTGGAATAGGTAAGCAATTTCAATTGACGCGTTAATTTACTTTTTCAATAAGTTCCTGGTACGTATACACCCCACCGATTTCACCATCTTTTAATTGATAAATCCTGTCGCAGTTTCTTAATGTGGTAATACGGTGTGCAATTATTAAAATAGTTTTATTGGCTCCCGAAAGCATATCAATAGATTCGGTTACTTCTTTTTCGGTTTCATTATCGAGAGCGCTGGTAGCCTCATCAAAAATCAGGATATCGGCATTGCGATATAAAGAACGTGCAATTCCAATACGTTGTTTTTGACCTCCCGATAAACGCGATCCTTTTTCACCAATATAAGTATCTGCTCCTTCAGGCAATGATGAAACAAATTCGTATAATGAAGCCTGCCTGATTACAGTTTTTAATCTTTCTTCGTCAATTGTATCCTCTCCAAAAGCAATATTATTTTTTATTGTGCCATCCAGCAAAAAAATATCCTGTTTTACATATCCAATTTTTTTTCGCCAGTCGGTTAAATTTTCACGAACAAGTTTTACATTATCGCATAAAATTTCACCGCCATTTTCAATATAAAATCTCAATAATATATTCATCAGGGTTGTTTTGCCCGAACCTGAGCTGCCGACAAATCCCACTTTTTCGCCTTTGTTTATTTCAAAGGAAATCTTGTTTAACACAGGTTTAAGTGAGTCGGGAAAACTAAAACTAACCTGGTTAAATTTTAAGTGATGATTAAAAGCAACAGGTACTTGACGGGCGTCAATTTTTTGCTCTTTCAGGTAGTGACCAACAAAGTAATTAAGGTTATGAATGGAAACCTGATTTATGTTCAGATAATTTATTGAATTAATAATACGGTTAACCGAAGGCATAAGCCGGTAAGAAGCTGCGGCAAATAAGCCTATTAAAGTTATGAGCTCATTGTCCTTATTACTAATAAAAAGTGCATAAACAAAAATTACCATTATGCCAAGCAATGCAATTACCTCATTGGTACGAAAAGGAACCTGATTCATAAAAAATTGTTTCATCATCAACCACTGGTAGCGGTGCTGATGAGTAAGATATTTGTCGCGATAAAATTTTTCTTTGTCAGCTAATTTAATATCTATATAACCATTTAAAGCCTCGTTAACCGCCCCGTATGCTTTTGGATAGCTGATATCTATTCCTACTCCTATTTCCCCACTTCTTCTCCGGATAAATGTTGAAATTAAATAGGTGGCAGGTCCTACCGTTATGATGATAAAAATAAAAAGCTTGATATTAAAAATGGCAATGGCACCGATAATCAATGCAACCATTACTACTTCAGAAATAAAAGTTATTAATGTAAGAACAATCCATTGTACGTAGGAGTTTGGGTTATACACAATATCTTTTGAAACTTCGGAAGAGTGCAGTTTTTGAAAATCAAAATAGTGAATTGAAAAGTATTTTGAGAATTCATTTTTAGAAAGAAAAACGGCAATTTCTGACGATAACTTTGCCTGTACGAAAGTTACAAATAGTCCAAATACACTTTTGAGACTAAAAAAAATGAGTAAGGACGAAATAAGAAACAGCAGGAAAAATCGGTTGTTTTCAAAATGCAGCTCTGTAAATAAAAAATTAAGAATAAAATTGGTATGAATGATCGAAGGGCTGGTAGCGGCATTAATTACCGGCAAAATGGAAGCTAACCCAAATATATCGAGAATGGCTGATAGAAAAATCAAAACACTTAAAACAGCAAGTTTTTTTTTATGCTGTGGATTCAAATGCTCACGCATGCTCCGGATTGCTAACCGAAGGCTCTTTCCTTTAGAGGCGAATATTTTTTTTATCACTGATTATTTTTTCTCAGGCTACTGTTGGTTTTATTGAAACAGTTTTTTAGAAATGAAACTCAATTCCACTTTATCAAATCTATAAGTAAAAGGATTACTCTTTTCTAATTAAAAATCGTGGTTATTTATAATAGCCGCCACCATATCCTGCCGGAATATTTTTAGCGTTCACATTATTCAAAATAAAACTCATGCTCTTGATGTTATTCTTTTCAATTATCTGGTGGGCAATATCTACAAAATCTTTTTTCGAATAATTTGCTTTCAGTACATAAAGATTCAGGTCAGAATATTTCATCATTACCAATGCATCCGATAATAGCCCAACTGGTGGGGTATCTAAAATAATATATTCATACTTTTGTCTCAGCTCATTAATCATCTGTTCAAGCATAGGGTCAAGAATTAATTCTGAAGCATTTGGTGTACGTGGACCCGTTAGTATAACATTGAGATTTTCGACAGGCGTATCAAGAATAATTTCATCGAGGGTGGCTTTTCCAACCAGGTATGATGTTACTCCCACATCATTTTTCAGATTAAAAGCATTGGCTTGTTTTGGTTTATGCAAGTCAAGATCAATCAGAACAACCGGCTTTTTAGCCTTGGCAAGTATAGAAGCAATATTAATGGCACAAAATGTTTTTCCTTCGCTCGCCATCGAAGAGGTAACCAACACAACCTTGCTATGCGATTTCGGACTAAAATATGCGAGGTTGGTGCGTATAACCCTGAAGGCTTCTGCAGTAAGCGATTGCGGGCTTTTATCCACAACCAGATAACTGTCTTTTGCTTCCTTGCTTTTTCCTACAACCCCAATAATCGGCAAATTAGTAAGTTCGGCAAGGTCATCTTTTGTTTGAATATAATTGTAAAAAATACCTTTAAAGAAAATAAGTAAAAATGAAAGCGCAATTCCGATTCCGGCACCCATCATCAATATTTTTAACTTAATAGGACGAAGCAACCCGGTTGATTTGGATGGGTCGAGAATAAACTTGTCAGGAACTATGGAAGCCCGGGCAATAACTGTTTGTGCACGCGTTTCGAGCAGGAATAAATAAATCTTTTCATTGATCTCTACTTTACGGTTAATATTTACCAACCCTTTCATGGTAGTTGGCATGCTGCTGATGCGCGACTGGTATGTTCCAAGCTGTGAAGCCAGGCTGTTATATTTTACTACCAGTGATCTCCGGATATTAAGCACTAATTGCAAAACACTTTTCTTAGCCTGTTCTATTTGCTGATCCACCTCTTTCATAACAGGGCTATTTGGGGTATTGCTGAATGATAAATTATTTCTTTTTTGCATGCCAGAAGATAATTCCGAAAATGCGGATGCCAGCCCCGGATCATTCTGATCGGATAAAAGAGAGGGTGAGATTCCTGAAACATCTCCTCCCGCTGTTAAATTATCGTATAAGTATTCTACCGAACGCATCTGGACGGTAAGTTTTGCCAATTCATCTTCGGCAGTAGCTTTTTGCTGAATGTACAATTGGCCCTGCTCCCCTGTGCTGACGGTTCCGGTTTGCCGCTGGTATTGTTCGAGATTTGACTCTACACTATTAAGAATATCTTCAACATCTACCAATTGTTCCTGCACAAATTTTATGGTATTGTCGTTTATTTCTTTTGACACGGCAATCGAATAATCAATATACAGATGGGTCAATGTGTCAAGAAAAGAAACAGCCCGTTCCTGCACCTCATCTTCAATTTCAATTTCAATGACCGAAGCATCCTCGGTTTTTTTCATCTTCAATGCCTGTTGGTATTTTTTTATCAGGTAACTGTGATCGTTTATAACAAACAGAAAATTGATTTCGCTGAGTTTGCTGTTGTGGCTTATTTGTTCGGTTTTTCCATTTATGATAAATGAAAATTTTTCATTAACCACCGGGTCACCATACTTGAAATTCTGACTGAATTTAAATCCATTGTTTTCAACAGAAATTGTAAAGGTCTCGGCATTTATTATCTTAATGTTAAAAGGAACACCATAAAAAGCGGGGTCTAAAATTTTTGCATCACTCACCCAAAAAGGAATAGCCTGGTATATTTCGCCTGTTCGGATTCTTCCCCTGATAAAGTATGAAACATCTAGATTTAATTTTTTAATGGTTTCATCAACAAGGCGGGTCGATTTTAATATTTCAATTTCATTCGCAACATCTTCTTTTCTTGGTGCACCCGGCAATGATTCGCTTAATGCATCCTTTAATGCATTTTTTTGAGGCATAACCAAAATTTTGGTTTTGGCTCCGTAAAAAGATGTTGCCTGTTTCAGATACACGTATGCACCTGCAAAACTGGCAGCAAGAAACAATGCTATCCACAACCAGTTTTTAAAAATCTTTAAAATAGTATTCTTAATGTCTTTTTGATCGAGAATATTACTTTCGCTTGATATTTTTTTCATTGATCCTGATTATTTAGCAGTAGCAAAATTATTTTTAAGAGTGAACAACATAGTTTGGCTTCAGGTTATTTAATCCCGATACATCGTGACAAAAAAATTGGTTTATTTTGTACAAAAATAGAATTATTCAGCGAACCGGATTTTTGTCTTGCTTTAATAATGCTAACATAAAAACAAACAATAAGTCAGCAACTTAATCATCCGGTAAACGTTTACATCAAACTACTATTGCAAACATTTTTCAAAACAAATATCATCTTATGAAAACCGCATTAATTACAGGTATTACCGGTCAGGATGGAGCCTATCTTGCCGATTTTCTTCTGAAAAAAGGATATATAGTTCATGGAATAAAAAGAAGAAGCTCGCTTTTTAATACCGAACGGGTTGATCATTTGTATCACGACCAGCATGAGAAAGGAGTTAAATTCAAATTGCATTACGGGGACCTGACTGATGCTGCAAACATGATTCGGATAATCCAGGAAACACAACCCGATGAAATTTATAACCTGGGTGCCATGTCGCATGTAAAAGTAAGTTTTGAAATGCCCGAATATACGGGCAATGCCGATGGGTTAGGGGCGCTTCGTATTTTGGAGGCGGTAAGATTGCTGGGCATGACCGAAAAATGTAAAATCTACCAGGCTTCTTCCTCCGAGCTATATGGATTGGTTCAGGAAATTCCGCAAAAGGAAACCACACCTTTTTATCCGCGATCACCTTATGCGGTTGCAAAATTATATGCCTATTGGATTATGGTTAATTACCGCGAAGCGTATAATATGTTTGCGACAAACGGAATTTTGTTTAATCACGAATCACCGTTAAGAGGCGAAACATTTGTAACTCGAAAGATTACCCGTGCCGTTGCCCGCGTTGCACTGGGCTTGCAGGAAAATGTTTACATGGGAAATATTGACGCAAAACGCGACTGGGGCCATGCTGCCGATTATGTGGAAGCCATGTGGCTTATGCTGCAGCAGCAGAAAGCAGAAGATTATGTGATTTCAACGGGTGTAACTACATCGGTAAGAGATTTTATTTCGAAAGCTTTTAATGAAGCCGGAATTGAAATTGAGTTTAAAGGAAAAAATGAAAATGAAGTTGCAACAGTTGTGAAATGCAACAACCCGCAATACCAGGTTCCAGCGGGCAAAAAGGTGGTGCTTATTGATAAAAAATATTACCGCCCAGCGGAAGTGGATTTACTGATTGGCGATTCTACAAAAGCAAGAAATCAGTTGGGGTGGAAACCAAAGCACAATCTCGATTCGTTAATTAAAGAAATGGTAGCAGCTGATTTGAAATTATTTGGTAAAGAGAAATATTTGCGCGAAGGCGGACATGAGATTTTGAATTACCACGAATCTTAAGATTGCTGATGATGAATAAAACTTCCAAAATATATATTGCAGGGCATCAGGGAATGGTGGGCTCAGCTATTCTAAGAAAGCTTTCAAAAGAAGGTTTCAAAAATATTGTTACTCGCACTTCATCCGAACTAGATTTACGTAATCAAAAAGCCGTTGAAGATTTTTTTGAAACAGACAAGCCCGAATATGTTTTCCTCGCAGCAGCCAAAGTAGGAGGGATTGTTGCTAATGATAAATTCCGTGCCGATTTTATTTATGAAAACATCAGCATTCAGAATAATGTTATTCATAACGCATATAAGCAGGGGGTTAAAAAGCTGTTGTTTCTCGGCTCATCATGTATTTATCCAAAACTTTGTCCGCAGCCCATCAAGGAAGAATATCTTTTAACAGGCTTGCTCGAACCTACCAACGAGCCGTATGCCATTGCAAAAATTGCCGGCTTAAAAATGTGCGCTGCCTATCACGACCAGTATGGATGCAATTTTATTTCGGTGATGCCAACCAACCTTTACGGACCTAACGATAATTACAACTTGCAAAATTCACACGTGTTGCCGGCACTGATAAGAAAGTTTTTCGAAGCAAAAGAAAATAATAAACCGTTTGTTGAATTATGGGGAACGGGTAAGCCCATGCGTGAATTTTTACATGCCGATGACCTTGCCGAAGCCTGTTATTTTTTAATGCTCAGTTATAATGACAAGGAAATAATAAACATTGGCACTGGTGTGGATATTACGATTAAAGATTTGGCTGTGATGATTAAAAACATTTCAGACTATGAAGGGGAATTAAAATTTGATATTTCGAAACCCGATGGCACCCCGCGCAAGCTTTTAGATGTTTCAAAAATTCATTCGCTCGGATGGAAGCATAAAATTTCCCTCGAAGAAGGGATTAAAAAAATTTGGGAGGAAGTGAGTAAAAGGCAAATTGTTTTCGCATAAAAAGTATCTTCTAAAGCGTATTGATTTGCTCCATAGATAATTTACAATCCACCCATTCCCCCTCAAAAGTGCAATTATATTTTTTATAAAAATCAATTGCGGGAGTGTTCCAGTCAAGCACCTGCCAGTGCATGGTACGCGCATTTATTTTTTTTGCTTCTGCGATAACAGATTCAAATAATTTTTTGCCAATGCCGTGCTTGCGCACTTTTTCGGTAACAATTAAATCTTCCAGGGAAAGCCCCTTACCGCGCCATGTGGAATATTTGATAAAATAAATTGCCATGCCTGCAATTTTATTTTCCGTTTCAGCAACAAGCAATCCGTACACAGGGTTTTCTCCGAAGCCGTCTTCAGCCATTTGTTCTACTGTGTTGGTAACAAGATATTCGCCTTTTTCATAAATAGCCAGTTCCATCATCAGGTTAAACACAGCGGACACATCAGTTTTGTTTCCTTTTCTTATTATTACATTCATAAAGTTTAAAGTTTAAGGTTTAAAGTTCAAAGTTAGAAATTCGTAATTCGTTAATTCGTATTCTTTGATGAAACTGCACTTCCGCAAAATAGGCAACGGGCAGCCGTTAATTATCCTACACGGATTATTCGGCTCTTCCGATAACTGGCAAACGCTTGGAAAAAAATTTGCTTCAACTGATTTTTCGGTTTACCTTGTTGATTTGCGCAATCACGGTCACTCCCCACATAGCAGCGAACATAATTATAAAGTGATGAGCGAAGATATTTTGGAAATAATTAATGATGAAAATATTTCTCCTGTTTCAATAATCGGACATTCGATGGGCGGAAAAACCGCCATGCAACTTGCATTAGATCATCCCGAAAAAATTTCAAACCTAATTGTGGTTGATATTGCTCCGAAAAAGTATCCTTCACACAACAGTGAAATTGTAAAAGCATTGCTCACAGTTGATTTCGAAAAAACCAAAACAAGAAAAGAAGTTGAAAAGATTTTATCGGAAAAGATAAATGATTATGGCTCGCTTCAACTTTTATTGAAAGGATTGTACTGGAAAGAAAACAATCAATTGGATTGGCGGTTTAATCTTAAAGCCATTCATACAAATCTTGAGATAATGAACGAAGAAGTTTCAGGATATGATTCCTTCAAAAAACCAACCCTGTTTATCCGTGGCGAAAAATCAAATTATATTTTGGATGATGATATCCTTCTTATTAAAAAATATTTTCCCGCAGCCGAAATAAAAACCACACCTGTTGCCGGGCACTGGGTTCATGCCGATAATCCGCAATGGTTTCTGGAAACTGTGATTTCGTTTTTAAAATAATATCCGATGCCCTGTGTACGATGACTATTCAGTCAAACTTGCGATTTTGATCTGCGAAAAACTTTTTTGAAAAACGATTCTCTATGTTCTTCGTCATAATATCCCGATCCGCCATTCATATAACCATAATTGTGCCCGTAACTATATCCATAACGTTTACTGAAGCCCGAATCGTTTAATATGACGCAAATGTTTTTTAATTTTCCTTCTTCATACAATTCGTTTAGTGATTTTATAAAATCGTGCTTTGAAAAGTTCTCCCGGATAATGTAAACATTAATATGCGAATATACCATCAGTTGCATGGCATCCGAAACAATGCCTAGTGGCGGAGTGTCCACGATAATGTAATCGTATCGCTTGCTGAGTTCTTCAAAAAACTCTGACATTTCTTTTTTTGAAATTAGTTCAGCAGGATTTGGTGGCACTGGTCCCGATGAAATCAAATCGAGATTTTCCACATGAGTCTTACGGATGATTGAATCCAATGATGTCTGACCTATCAGGAAATTACTCATCCCTGATTCGTTGTTTAAATTAAAATCCTGGAATAATTTGGGCTTTCGCAAATCAAGCCCGACAATAACTACCTTAAAATTCTGCATGGCAAGTACCGATGCCAGGTTAATAGAAACAAATGATTTACCTTCTCCTCCAACGGAAGAAGTAATCAATATTATTTTCTTTTGCTCCCTTGCACCAAAAAACTGCAGGTTAGTACGAACCGAACGGAAAGCTTCTGAAATTGCCGATTTGGGCTTATGGCTTACCACCAGGTTATCTGACTTCTTAAGATGCCCGATTACCCCTATTACCGGCACATCGGTAAGGCGGGTAATTTCTTCGCGGTTGCTAACCGTTGTTTTTAAGAGGTTGTTGAAAATAATAAATAATACCGGGATAATTACAGAAAGTAATAAGGCTATAGCCAGCAATAATTTTTTATTGGGTGCAACCGGCTCATCAAAAAGACTGGCTTCATCCAATACCTTATTGTCAGAAATAACGGTGGCTTTTGCAATGCTGGTTTCGGCTTTTTTCTGCAACAAGTAAACATAAATATTCTGGTTTACTTCTACTTTCCGCTGAACACTTAATAGTTCGCGCTCAGTTTCAGGAATTTTCCTGATAAACGATTCGTAGCCTGCGATTTCACTATTTAAGGTTTTATTGGTGCTGTTTATGTTTTGCTGAATAGATTTAATATTTTCAATCAGTGAAGCACGCGTATCTTCAATTTGCTGATCAATAATTCGTATTGACGGGGCATTGTTCTTAATCCCATACGAAAGGCTTTTTCGTTTTGCCTGCAACATCTGAAAATTCTGAATCAGTTCAATCAATAACGGATCGGGAATACCCAAACTGGACGGAGCCATTTGTGTGAGGTCTTTATTGGAAGTAACATAGCTCAAAAGATTATCAAGCGATTGTAATTCGATATCCGATTTAATTCGATCGGTTTCCACAGAATTTATTTTGTCGAGCAAGGCTTTTGATTCTGTGCTTAGGTCAACCGTTTTATGTTGTTCTTTAAAATCCTGCAACTCCTGTTCAATTTCACTAAGCTGCTGGCTGGTAGTTTTCAGTTGTTCATCAACAAATTTTATTGTTAAAGAAGCTACGGCAGCTTTATCTTTTATATCGAGATTAATATATGCTCTGCCAATTGCATTTAAAATGTCAACAGCACGTTCGGGAACGTTATCATCATAGGTCATCACCACTATAGTAGCATCCTTATTCATGGTTTCAATCTGCAGGTTTTCCTGGATAGATGTTACCTGCTTATTAACAGAGTTGATTATAAATTCAAAATCAACCGAAGTATTTTCTGCATTTGCATTGGGATTTTTAGTAAGCGTTAAATTGAAATACTCTGTAGAAATCATTTCACCAAAAGAATGTTTGGCTGAATAGGAATAATCTTTTACAGCATCATCATCACACTCAACACTGAGGTTAAAATGATTTCCGTCAAGCAGCTTGACGCTGAATTCAATGTTATTAAATGCATTGTTCATATTATTG
>JBIOHJ010000090.1:0-13444 GCA_044448905.1 Bacteroidia bacterium
CTTATCGGCAGATTTCTCTCCCATTCTTTCCAATATTTCCACCTGTTCTTTTTTCAATTCATAAATATCAGAAATATCATTAATTAATTTTTGATTAAACAGGAGCTCAATTGTTTCTGAACCCAGCCCGTCAATGTTCATTGCTTTCCGCGAAGTAAAATGTTCCATCTTTCCTTTTATCTGAGGCGGGCAACCATTTTCATTCGGACAGTAATGCACGGCTTCGCCTTCTGTACGTATTAATTCTGTTCCACATTCCGGGCAGTGCTTAATGTAATGCGTTTTCTTTAATCCATTCGGGCGTTTTTTCAAATCCACTCCGGTAATCTTCGGAATTATCTCTCCTCCTTTTTCAACAAAAACAGTATCACCAACACGAATATCAAGCTTCTCAATCTGGTCGGCATTGTGAAGGGATGCACGCTTAACAATAGTTCCCGCAAGAAGTACCGGTTCAAGATTTGCTACAGGAGTAATTGCTCCTGTCCTTCCTACCTGGTAGCTGATAGATTTTAATTTGGTGGATGAGGATTCGGCTTTGTATTTATAAGCAATTGCCCAACGCGGAGCTTTTGCTGTATATCCTAATTCTTCCTGCTGCCGGAATGAATTTACTTTTAAGACCACCCCATCAATTTCAAATGGTAATTCATCACGACCTTTTTCCCACTCCTTTATATAATCAAAAACATTTTCTAATGTTTTGCATTTTGCAACGTGTTCTGAAATTTTAAATCCCCATTCTTTTGCCTTTTTTAATCCGTCATAATGTGATTTAAAAGGAAGTGAATCACCATATAAGGAATATAAATAGCAATCTAATTTGCGTTGTGCAACAGTTTTTGAATCCTGAAGCTTTAAAGTTCCGGAAGCGGTATTGCGGGGATTTCGATACAATCTTTCGGTAATTTCTTCTTCGTTAAAGCCTTCATCGCGCAATTGCGCGGCAAGGTCCTCGTTCATTTTTTTAAATACGTCAAAAGGTAAAATAATTTCTCCTCGTATTTCAAATTCATCAGGGTAATCACCTTCTTTTAGTTTAAGCGGAATACTTTTAATGGTTTTAATGTTGGTAGTAACATCATCTCCCTGCACACCATCGCCTCTTGTAACTGCCTGTACAAGCTTACCATTTTTATAAGTCAGACCAATTGCAACTCCGTCAAACTTCAGTTCACAAACGTACTCGAAGGTCTTCCCAATAGATTTGACAATCCTCTCATCAAAATCCTTTAACTCTTCTTCCGAATAAGTATTCCCCAATGACATCATCGGGTATTTATGCTTTACGGTTTTGAATTCTTTTGTTATTGTCCCCCCCACTCTCTGTGTTGGTGAATCAACTATCGCAAGTTCAGGGAATTTTTTTTCCAGTTCAATCAGTTCATTCAGCAGCATGTCAAAATCATAATCACTGATTACGGGCTGAGAAAGCACATAGTAATTGTGATTATGCTGGTTAATTTCTTTGCTCAGCTTTTCAATTTTCTTTTTTGCCTCTTCCTTAGTCATATATATTTGAAGGTTTGTAAAGATATGAATTCAATTTTTTTTGTCGAAAAGGCACAAAGACGCAAATGATTTTTATTTTTGACAGATAAACATTTTCCTTTTTTCAATCTCTTTTAAATTGACAATACAAGAAATTCTCAAAAAATATTGGGGCTTTTCAACCTTCCGCCCCATGCAGGAAGAAATTATCAATTCAGTTCTTGCAGGGAATGACGCGCTTGGACTATTGCCAACCGGGGGAGGTAAATCAATTTGTTTCCAGGTACCCGCTCTGTTAAGAGAAGGAATTTGCATTGTTGTTTCACCTCTGATTGCTCTGATGAAAGACCAGGTTGAGAACCTAACAAAAAAAGGAATCAAATCCATTGCTGTAATTTCAGGAATGAGCACGCGCGAAGTGGATGTGGCTTTGGACAATTGCATTTTCGGCAATTATAAATTTTTATACCTCTCTCCTGAAAGGCTTACTTCTGAAATGGTAAGAATGCGGATTGAAAAAATGAACGTGAATTTATTTGCAGTGGATGAAGCGCATTGTATTTCGCAATGGGGATATGATTTTCGCCCGCCCTATTTGAGGGTTGCTGAAATAAGAACATTGCATCCTCAGGTTCCGGTGCTTGCCCTGACAGCTACCGCTACTCCCAACGTTCAGAAAGATATCCAGGAAAAATTGCTTTTCAAAAAAGAAAATATTTTTAAGAAAAGCTTTGAACGGCAAAACCTTTCCTACATTGTTTTATATGATGAAGACAAATACCAGAAGACCATAAATATTTTAAAAAAGGTGGAGGGATGCTCCATCATTTATGTTCGAAACCGGAAAAAAACAAAAGAAATTGCTGACCTTCTCAACAAAAATAAAATTAATGCCGGTTATTATCATGCCGGTTTGAATACAGCAATAAGAAATCAAAAACAAAATGACTGGGTAAATAATAAGATACGTGTGATGGTTTCGACTAATGCATTTGGAATGGGAATTGACAAACCTGATGTGCGAACAGTTATTCATCTTGATATTCCCGATTCGCTCGAAGCATATTACCAGGAAGCCGGGCGTGCAGGACGTGATGAAAAAGCTGCTTATGCTGTTGCATTTTATTCAGAAAATGATAAAACAGAAACCGAAAAAAGGTTAAAACTCACTTTTCCTGCTGTAGAACAAATCAGGAATGTTTACCATGCTATTGCGAATTTTTTACAAGTTCCAACTGGGAGCGGAACCGGTGTGAGCTTTAATTTCAACATTTCAGAATTGTGCAATCAGTATAAATTAAATCTCCTGCTGGTTTTTAATTGCCTTAAAATACTTGAGCTGGATGATTATGTTTCACTAAGTGATTCGGCATTTCTTCCTTCGCGGATTCATTTTACAGCTAATAATATACAGCTGCACACATTCCAGGTTGAGCAGCCTGCTTATGATAATTTCATTAAAACATTATTGCGCTCATATGGTGGATTGTTTGATGATTTTGTAAATATCAATGAAAAAGAAATTGCAACGCGTGCCGGTATCACTATAGAGGAAGCCGTAAAAAATTTAAACTACCTGAAAAAAATTGGCATGCTCAATTATGAACAGCAAACCGATGAACCTCAACTTGTATTTACACGGCCGCGTGTTGACATCAATGAAGTGCTGATAAGCAAAGAGCATCTCGAAGAAAGAAAAAAAAGATTTATTGCAAGAGTAAATGCTGTACTGAATTATGCGACTTCTTTTCATCGCTGCAGGAGCATGATGCTGCTAAATTATTTTGGTGAAAAATCTGAGCAACGATGCGGGAACTGCGACTATTGCAGGGAACGAAATAAATTTCAGCTTAACGAAAAAGAATTCTCCACACTTACTGATAAAGTGCGTGCGCTTACCTTGCAGCGAAGCCTGACGCTGCAAAACCTCGTAGGAAATTTAAAAGTGGCTAATGATGACAAAGCATTAAAAGTAATTCAATGGATGCTGGATAACGACCAGTTAAAATACGTAAACGGGGATGAATTAAAATGGATGGATTAACAGAGTTTAAATTTCAAAGGTTTTAATGAGCAAACTGGAGAAGAGTTTTTATTTAAGGTCTGATGTTGTTAAAATTGCAAAAGAACTTTTGGGAAAATATCTATTTACAAAATTCAATGGAAAAATTACTGGAGGAATTATCACCGAAACAGAAGCCTATAACGGAATTATTGATCGTGCTTCACATGCATTTGGAGGAAGAAGGACTCAACGGACAGAAATAATGTACGGTGAAGGCGGCATCGCATATGTCTATTTATGCTATGGCATTCATTCGTTGTTTAACGTGGTAACCAATAAAAAAAATATCCCTCATGCAGTTTTAATCCGGTCTGTTCATCCCACGCACGGAATTGATGTTATGTTAAAACGCAGAAATAAAAAAACAGCGGATAAATTATTTACGTGCGGTCCGGGAAGTGTTGCGCAGGCACTGAGCATTCATTATTCACATACAGGAACCGGGTTGGCCGGAAATAAAATATGGATTGAAGATCGCAATTTAATTGTTTCTAAATCGCAAGTATTTGTTTCGAAACGAATAGGGGTTGAATATTCAGGAGAGGATGCGCACTTACCTTATAGGTTTATTCTTAAAATTTAGTTTTCTTTGTTTCAATTCCGAATTCGTAATTTTAAATTTTTCTTATCGATAATTAATGATTGAACTTTTTAAAATAGGTTTTCTTGAAATCAGGTGGCTTGATGTAGTGGACGTACTCATTGTCGCTTTCCTACTCTACAAAGTATATGACCTTCTGAAAGGAGGAGCTGCCATCAGCATTTTTATTGGCATAGCTGCTATTTATGCTTTATGGTGGCTTTGCGCTAAAATTCTTAATATGAAATTGCTTGGCGCTTTATTGGGGCAATTTATTGGAGTGGGAGTTCTTGCGTTGATTATTGTTTTTCAACCCGAAGTCAGAAGGTTCCTGATTATGCTGGGTTCAAACAGCTTCATTACCAAAAATAAATTTACGCGCAAAATCTTCAGCCGCGGATGGCAAATGCAAAAAGGGAAAAACACAGACATATTACCCGTGGTTAAAGCCTGTTCTACCATGTCAAAAACCAGAACCGGTGCTATCATCGTAATTGCGCGTAATACTGATTTAAAATTTTATGCCGATACCGGTGATGTTGTGGATGCCGAGATTTCAAAACGACTCATTGAAAGTATTTTTTTTAAAAACAGCCCCCTTCATGATGGCGCAATTATTATTTCGGATAATAAAATCATAGCCGCACGTTGTGTATTACCTGTTACCGATAACAGTGATTTGCCTGCTCAGTTTGGCATGCGTCATCGGGCTGCACTCGGAATTTCTGAACAAAGCGATGCCCTAGCAATAATTGTTTCGGAAGAAACCGGAAAAATTTCGATCGCAAACGATGGAAAAATAATTTCTAATTTATCACCAGATGAGCTGGAGAAATATTTAATAAAAGAAATAAAATAATATTTTAGTTATAATCAATAACAATATAATTTAAAACTTATAAGCATGAAACCATTCACTAAAATTGCAGCTGTCCTTTTAGGATTTGTAGCGCTGCTTCATTTGTTAAGGTTAATTTCCCATTGGAATGTAATTATTAATAATTACGAAATACCTGTATGGGTAAGCATCATTGGATTTATTATTGCCGGGGCGCTGAGCATGGGATTATGGAAAGAAGCTAAACAGAACGGGTAAAATATTTTTTTTCAATTGACGATTTCCTTGATGGACATTCGAGCTTTATTGTCAATTTTTTTAAGAAATTATAATCATGCAAATGCAATGGCAGTTAAAAAAGTTTGATGAACTGTTGCCTGTAGAACTTTATCGCATTTTGCAACTGAGGCAGGAAGTATTTGTTGTGGAACAAAATTGTCCCTATATAGATGCCGATGAAAATGATTTGCAGTCGTATCATCTTATGGGAATTATTTTTTCCGACAGCGCTGAATCAGAATACAGGAAAAAAAAATTAATTGCGTATTCAAGAATTGTTTTAGCCGGTGTCAGTTATCCTGAAGTTTCGATAGGGCGCGTAGTTACTCATCCTGAATACCGGAAAAAAGGAACCGGAATCATTTTGATGGAGGAATCACTCAGGCAAATTCAAAAAATTTTTGGAAAAGTGCCAATCAGAATTGGCGCCCAGTATTACCTGGTTGATTTCTATAAAAAATTCGGGTTTGAACCCATAGGAGATATTTACCTGGAAGATGGAATAAAGCATATAATTATGTTGCGGGTTAAATAAAAATTGAAGCTATTTCCTATAACTATTTTTCAAAGACTGCGTAAAACCATCTATAAAAATAGTCAACATGAAAAAAGTTCTCAGTTTGTTCAACATTTTTATGCATGATAAATTCAGAATACTTAAGTATTCAATTCCCGAAACAATTGCCTTATTTCTCATTGCTGCCTTTTTCATTGTAATGCTTTCGTTATAACATTTTCATTCTTATTTACAGGGTCTTGTTTATAAGACTTTTTTTTGTTCATTAGATCCCTTATTAAATTATTAATTTAGAGGTGTTTTTTATAGGGAAAGTTGAAACCAATTAATCTTTAAATCGTTTCTTATTTAGCAAATTCTTCAAGTAAAAAATTGCATTTCCTTTTCAGGTAAATATCAGAACTACTTTATCATCGAATTCCTTCTTTCCTTTTATAAATAAGCAAATCACAGCCGGAAGTGAAAAATCTCGCCAAAGAACAGTCAGACTTGTTGAACCGTTTTAATAAGACTGATTCGGATTTCCCGGAAGAAAAATGTCTTCCACAACTTTTCGAAGAGCAATGTGCATTAACTCCTGATTCAGTTGCAGTAAGATTTAACAACCAGTTACTTACATATTCTGAGCTGAATAAAAAATCCAATCATCTTGCGCATTTCCTCCACAAAAAAAATATCGGTGCTGATGATATGGTGGGATTGTGTGCCGAACGTTCATTTGAACTGGTGATTGGAGTTTTAGGAATTCTGAAATCCGGTGCTGCATATGTTCCGTTTGATGTTTCATATCCCGAAGAAAGAATTATTCACATGCTGAATGATTCGAAAATTAAAATTGTTCTGGCCCAGGATGCGTTAAAAAATATTTTCAGCAGTAAAGTCTCTGAAATTATTTCGTTGGATAAAGAATGGAACAAAATTGAAAAAGAAAATTCAGAAAACCCGGTTCATATAAGCAAGCCTGAAAATCTTGGATATGTTCTTTTCACTTCCGGTTCAACCGGAAAACCGAAAGGTGTGGGAATGGTTCATCGGGCATTGATGAATTTAATTCACTGGCAAAAAACAAAAACCAATTTGGGAGTTGCTGCAAAAACACTGCAATTTGCTCCTATTAGTTTTGATGTATCCTTCCAGGAATTATTTACTACATGGACAACAGGAGGCACTTTGGTTTTGATTGAAGATAATTTTCGGTTGAACGCAATTAAGCTTCTTGAATTTATCAATAAAGAAAAAATTGAGCGATTATTTCTTCCGTTCATTGCGCTTCAACACCTTGCTGAAGTAGCTGATGAAAATAAAATTTTTCCTGCAAGCCTGAAAGATGTGATTACGGCAGGCGAGCAATTGCAAATTACAAAACACGTTTCAAATTTTTTCAAAGCTTTGCCAGGTTGCAAATTGCACAATCATTATGGCCCTACAGAATCGCATGTCGTAACTTCATTCATCATGCAGGGCAAACCTGGTAGCTGGAATGCCCTCCCTCCTATTGGAACTCCTATTTCGAATACAAAAATTTATTTATTGGATGAAAAATTAAACCCTGTTTCAATTGGTGAAGAAGGTGAATTATACATTGGCGGTATTTCTTTGGCAAGAGGATATATTAATCGTGATGATTTGACAGAAGAACGATTTTTAAAAAACCCATTTGAAAAAGGGCGCATTTACAAAACAGGTGATCTTGCAAAATATTCACCCGATGGAAATATTGAATATCTCGGTCGCGTTGATGGGCAGGTAAAAGTCCGCGGTTATCGTATTGAGTTGGGAGAAATTGAGATTGCTCTTGGAAAACATGATTCAGTAAATCAGTGTGTGGTGATTGTCCGCGAAGACGAGCCGGGAGACAAACGTTTGGTAGCTTATGTTATTCCGAAATCAAAAAATGATTTTCATCAGAACGATTTAAGAAAATTTTTAAAAGATAAGCTTCCGGATTACATGATTCCTTCTGCATTTGTTCAGATGGAAACTCTTCCCAGAACTCCAAGTGGGAAAATTGATAAACGCAATTTACCAAAGCCGCAATTCAAACGGCCGGAGGTTGACACTATTTTTGTGGAACCAAAAACAGAATTGGAAAAAACCTTTTCAAAAATCTGGAGCTCACTTTTGAGGATTGACAAAGTTGGGGTGAATGATAACTTTTTTGATTTGGGAGGAAATTCTTTGATGGCTTTGCAAATGATTGTAAAACTGAAAACCGAGCATGGAATTGATTTACCTGTTGTGAAATTATATCAGCATCCTGAAATTTCTTCAATCGTAAAATTTTTGTCTGCTGAAAATAAAGAGCAATCATTCCGGGAAAAAGCAAAAGCAAGAATTGTAAAAGAAAAATCTTCTCAAAATATTATTACAAGTGTAGAAGATGGGATTGCCATCATCGGAATGACAGGCAGATTTCCGGGTGCAAAAAACACAGATGAACTCTGGAAAATTTTAAGTGCAGGAAAAGAAACCACAAAATTTTTTACAAAAGAAGAACTGGATGCATCTGTTCCAACAGAAGTAAAAAATGATTCATCGTATATAGCTGCACGTGGAGTGATTGCTGATGCAGATAAATTTGATGCAGCATTTTTTGGAGTGAACCCGAAAATTGCAGAGCTGATGGATCCGCAGCAACGGATTTTTATGGAAGTTGCGTGGGAATCGTTGGAAAATGCAGGTTACTGTTCCGAAAATTTTTCAGGAATGATTGGCGTGTTTGCCGGAATGGGAAATAATACCTACTTCACCAATAATGTTATTTCAAGAAAAGAATTGATTGAACGTGTCGGTTCATTCCAGGTTATGACAGCGAATGAGAAAGATTACATCGCTACGCGTATTAGCCATGAAATGAATTTAACAGGGCCGGCACTTAGTATTCACACAGCTTGTTCCACTTCATTAGTTGCAGTAGCAGTTGCATTTGAAAATTTGTTAAACAACAAATGCGATATGGCAATTGCCGGTGGAATTTCGATCACATCACCAATCAACAGCGGGCATATTTATAACGAAGGCGGAATGTTTTCATCCGATGGACATACGCGACCGTTTGATGCAAATGCAACCGGAACTGTTTTCAGCGATGGCTGCGGAATTGTGGTTTTGAAAAGATACAAAGATGCTGTTCGTGACGGAGATGAAATTTATGCAGTGCTTCGAGGATGCGCTCTTAATAATGATGGTTCGGATAAGGCAAGCTTTACGGCACCGAGTGTTGAAGGCCAGGCAATGGTTGTAGCAATGGCGCAGGCAAATGCAGGTGTGGAACCTGAAACAATAACTTATGTTGAAGCGCACGGGACAGCAACACCGTTAGGCGACCCGATTGAGATTGAAGCTTTGACACAGGCATTTGGAAATACTGCGATGAAACAGTTCTGTGCAGTCGGTTCTCTGAAAAGTAATTTTGGTCACCTCACTCCTGCTGCAGGCGTTACTGGATTAATAAAAACGGCTCTTGCATTGAAGCATAAACAAATTCCCGCTACGGTTCATTTCGAAAACCCAAATCCTGCAATTGATTTCGCAAACAGCCCGTTTTATGTAAACAATAAAATTATTGATTGGAATATAAACGGAATTCCGAGACGTGCCGGGGTGAGTTCATTTGGAGTTGGCGGAACTAATGTTCATGTTATTGTTGAAGAAGCACCGGAGCAGGCATCTTCAGGTATTTCAAGAGCAAAACATTTATTGCTGCTTTCCGCAAAGACAGAAACTTCTCTTGATGCTGCAACAAAAAATCTTACTGAATATCTGAAATCTCATCCCGAAATAAACCTTGCAGATGCATCTTACACCTTGCAAACAGGAAGAAAAAGCTTTAATCACCGGAGAATTATTGTTTGTGATAATCACAATATCGAAAACCTTACTCCTAAAAATTCTGCTGCACGGGTTTTAGAAACCGGTTCACCAGAAATTGTTTTTATGTTTCCCGGGCAGGGTTCACAATATGTGAACATGGGACAGAATTTGTACCGTGATGAAATTGTTTTCAAGCATGCAGTTGATGAGTGCGCTGAGATTTTGGAAAGACATCTTGAAAAAGACATACGCTCTATTATTTATCCTGTAAAAGGGAAAGAGGAAGATTCGGAAAACCTGTTGAGAGAAACTGTTTATACACAGCCTTCTCTCTTCACGATTTGTTATGCATTGTCTAAGCTTTGGGAAAGTTGGGGAATAAAACCTTCTGCAATGATTGGACATAGCATAGGAGAATATTTATGTGCATGGATTTCAGGTGTAATGAGCGTGCAAGATGCATTATTCCTTGTCGCCAATCGGGGAAAAATGATTCAGGAACTGCCGCATGGCTCGATGCTGACAGTAAGACTTGCTGCAAGTGAAGTCGAAAAATATCTGAATAAAAATCTTTCTGTTGCTGCAATCAATGGCCCACAGTTGTGTGTTGTTTCAGGCGAGACGGAAGAAATAAAAAAGCTGCAAGGTGAATTAGAGAGAAAAGAAATTGCATGCAAGCTATTGGTTACTTCTCATGCTTTCCATTCGCCAATGATGGATTCCATTTTAAAGCCGTTTGAAGAAAAGGTAAGGAGCATAAAATTATCTGAACCTAAAATTCCTTTTGTTTCAACAGTAACAACAAAATGGATAACAAAGGAAGAAGCAACGAGTCCTGAGTACTGGAGTCACCAAATCCGAAAACCAGTTCGCTTTGCTGAAGGAATACAAACAATTTGGAAAGACAATCCGGGTTATGTTTTACTTGAGCTTGGCCCGCGGACTACAGCGGCAACACTTGCAAAACAACAGGCAACTGATTTGAAAAAACAAATTGCCATTTCTTCTTTGGGTGATACAGCAGAGAACAACGCTGAATGGAGCGCAATTCTTTTTGCAATAGGGCAACTCTGGTTAAGCGGGACAAATATTGACTGGAATAATTTTTATGCGTTGGAGAAAAGAAAAAGAATTCCACTGCCAGCTTATGCATTTGATAAAAAAAGATATTGGGTGGAAGCTGCAAGTTCAGAGTCGGAAGTTCGGAGTTCGGAGACAAAGGAAATTTCCAATTTCGATTTAACAACTGTAAACAGCACACAGGAAACTGTAAACAATAATATTACTATGAATAATCGAAAAGACAGAATCATTTCTGAATTAAAAGAAATGCTCGAAGAGTCATCTGGCATTGAAATGGAAAATGTGGGCAATAATGTTTCGTTCCTCGAAATGGGACTTGATTCATTGTTCCTGACACAATCTGCATTGAGTGTTTCAAAAAAATACGGATTGAAAGTTACCTTCCGTCAGCTGAACGAAGATCTTTCGACCCTTGAAACTCTTTCATCTCACCTTGATAAAAACCTTCCTGCAGAAGCTGCCTCTGCAACGGCCACTGCAACTATTTCCAACGGCTCTCGCCCCCCTTCGTCACCTCCGGTTTCCACGGAAGGAATGAATCCTATGCAACTAATGATGATGCAGCAAATGCAAATGATGCAGATGATGATGCAGCAGATGCAAAACCAGCAGCAGGTGGCTCCTTCTGTACAGGCCCATATAGAAAAAAGCGTGGAGATAAAATCGCATACAAAGCAAACGGATGTTTCGGAAAATGAAAAAGCGGATCTGGCAAAACCATTCGGTGCAATTGCACGAATAGAAAAATCGGTGAGTGGTGATTTGACAGAAGCACAAAAGAAATGGCTGAACGATTTTATTTCGAACTATAATAAGAAAACGCAAAAATCAAAATCATATTGCCAGGAACACCGTGCTTATCTTGCCGATCCTCGTGTAGTGACAGGATTTAAGCCAATGCTTAAAGAAATCATTTACCAGGTTGTGGTGAACAAATCAAAAGGTGTTAAGATGTGGGATTTAGATGGAAACGAATATACAGATGTGCTGAATGGTTTCGGAAGTAACTTCTTCGGGTATGGTTCTGATTTATTAATGAACACATGGAAAAAACAATTGGAAGAAGGAGTTGAATTAGGTCCGCAAACACCTCTGGCAGGAGAATGTGCAAAGCTGATTTGCGAATTGACCGGATATGAACGTGCTGGTTTTTGTAACACAGGTTCCGAAGCTGTTCTTGGAGCAATGCGTATTGCGCGTACTGTAACCGGCAGAAACCTGATTGTATGTTTCAATGGGTCATATCATGGCATCAATGACGAAGTGATTGTAAGAGGAACAAAAAAACTAAAATCATTTCCGGCTGCTGCGGGAATTCCCGGTGAAAGTGTTCAGAATATGCTGGTGCTCGATTACGGTACAGATGAATCATTGCAAATTATCCGCGAACGCGCAGATGAAATTGCAGCTGTGATGATTGAACCTGTACAAAGCCGCAGGGCCGATTTTTATCCGAAAGAATTTATTCATGAAGTGAGAAAGATTACAAATGAAACGGGCTCAGTAATGATTTTTGATGAAGTGATTACAGGATTCCGTTTGCGGCTGGGCGGGGCGCAGGAGTTTTATGATGTGAAAGCAGATTTGAGTACATACGGCAAGGTTATAGGCGGCAACATGCCTGTTGGTGCTATTGCGGGAAGAAAAGAATTTATGGATGCATTGGATGGCGGCTACTGGAAATACGGAGATGATTCAGTTCCTGAAGTTGGCGTAACTTACTTTGCCGGAACATTTGTACGTCATCCGCTGGTAATGGCTGCAATGAAAGAAGTTTTATTGTATTTAAAACGTGAAGGAAAACCTTTGTTTGAAAAACTAAATGCAAAAACAAAAAGATTGGTTGATGAAGTAAATGCTCATTCAAAAAAAATAAATTCTCCTTTTAAATTAGTTTCTTTTGGTTCATTATTCAAAGTCAAATGGGAAACCGAACCTGCTTATACTGAATTGCTGTTTGCGCTAATGCGTTACAAAGGTGTTCACATCATGGATGGCTTCCCGTGTTTCCTTACGCTTGCTTTTACTGATGCTGATGTTGATTTTGTAATCAGCAAATACAAAGAAGCGTTGAGTGAGTTGGTAGAGATTGGGTTTATTGAAAAGAACACCATACAAAAAGTTCACCAGGAAATTAAGCCAACTAACGGAAGTGAAACTACCCAAAACCTGCCGCCCGTTCCCGGTGCAAAGCTTGGAAAAGATGCGAACGGTAAGCCCGGCTGGTTCGTTCCTGATCCCGAAAGACCGGGAAAGTATAAGCAGGTGAAAGTGTAAACAATCGCAATTTCAATTCTGTGAAATGAGAGATTCGGCATGTTTGCGCATGGATATGTCGAAAAACGATGAACGTGTACTTACGAAATTTCCTTCTTCATCAAACTGCATGGTGATATTGGATTCGACAAGGAAAAGAGTACCATCCTTTCGTTTCATTTTCAGTTCTACGTTAGTAAGCGTGTCAATTTTTCCCTGCTTCACTTTAGGAAAATAATAATCGAAAAGTTTTTTACCGTCATCAGCTAATATCTGGAGGATATGCATTTTATTAATCACTTCCTCACGTGTATATCCAAGCCATTTTAATTCGGTGTCGTTAATCTCGGTGATGATGCCCTGGTTGTTTACCGAATGATATGCACAGGGCGCATTATTAAACAAATCTATAATGTGATCAGCGCGAAGCCTGATTTCTCTTTCATTAAGCTTGCGTTCCGTAATATCGGTAGCAATACCCCCGATTGCATAAATAATATTGTCGTGATCGAACAAAGGAAA
>JBIOHJ010000091.1:0-13420 GCA_044448905.1 Bacteroidia bacterium
CTACAGTACTATTAAACTTATTCTTTTATTTTTGTTGATTCATTTCAACACTTACCTTTTATGCTTAAAAAAATTCTCTTCGCTGTCAGTATTTTTTTCTTCTCTTCATTATTTTTATTTGCCCAGAATAGTTTCAACCAGGATTCTGTTGTCATAAAGCAGCTATATGATGAAGCCCTTAAAAATGGCAAAGGTTATGAGTGGCTTGGTTACCTGTCAAATACTATAGGCGCCAGGCTTAGCGGATCGAAAGAAGCCGGTGTTGCTGTAACATGGTGTGAAAATGTTTTTACTTCATTCGGTGTACGTGCAAGCAAACAAGAGTGTATGGTGCCACATTGGGTTCGCGGTAACCCCGAACAGGCAAACATCGTCAACAGTGCAGGAAGAATGATGTCTGTTCCGATTTGCGCTTTGGGTGGAAGCATTGCAACACCGACTGATGGAATTACGGCTGGTGTAGTCGAAATAAAACACTGGGAACAATTAGAAAAAGTCGGCAGGAAAAATATTGAAGGCAAAATAGTTTTTTATAACCGCCCGATGGATCCAACCCATATCAACACATTTCATGCTTATGGTGAAGCGGTTGATCAGCGCTGGGCTGGTGCCATGCGTGCCGCGCCTTACGGGGCTGTTGGAGTTGTTGTGCGTTCCATGACATTATCATTAGATGACTATCCGCATACAGGAAGCATGGGCTACAACGATACCATTCCTAAAATTCCGGCTTGTGCAATCAGCACAATCGGAGCGAACCGCTTAAGCGATTTATTGAAGAGCGATCCGGGAATAAAATTCAGTTTCGTACAAAACTGTCAGACTTTGCCCGATGAAAAATCTTATAATGTAGTTGGAGAAATTAAGGGGTCGCAGTTTCCGGAAGAAATAATAACGGTTGGCGGGCATCTTGATTCGTGGGATTTGGGCGATGGCACTCATGATGACGGTGCGGGTATTGTTCAAAGCATAGAAGTGCTTTATTTATTTAAGAAACTTGGAATAAAGCCAAAGCGTACTATCCGTGCTGTTATGTTTATGAACGAGGAGAATGGCGGGCGCGGAGGAGCCAAATATGCTGAGCTGGCAAAACAAAATAATGAAAAGCATGTTGCGGCAATCGAATCGGATGCGGGCGGATTTACTCCGCGCGGGTTTTCCTTTAAAGGTGATTCTTTATTAGTTGAAAAACTTTTGCAGTGGAAAAAACTTTTTGAGCCGTACAATCATTACACATGGTTCCGTGGCTATGGTGGTGCCGATATTGATCATCTTGAAAAATTATTATGCCCCGGTACTAATTGTCCTGTTCTCGTTGGGATGTCTCCCGATTCACAGCGCTACTTCGATTATCATCATGCTGCAACTGATACGTTTGATAAAGTGAACCATAGGGAATTAGAGCTGGGTTCGGCTTCAATGGCAGCACTTGTTTACTTGCTTTCGGAATACGGAGTGAAATAAAGCGGCCGTACCCCAACCCTTTTCAAAGGAAGGGGTTTAAGTAAAACGAATTTTTTTTCTTCTTTCTTTCTTTTCTGATTCTTCTTTTTTGAACTGCAATCTCTTTTCTTTTGACGAAGCAGAAATTTTAGTTACATGTCTTTTCTTTTTTGGAGTTAGTGCTTTTTGAATAACAGAAATAAATTTTTCAGAAACTAATTGCTTGTTTGAAAATTGTGACCTCTCGCTGTCACAGGTCAATCTTAAAATTCCTTCGGAAGAAATTTTGGAAGAAGGTTTTTTCAAAATAATTTCTTTTTGCTCATCAGAAAGAAAAGTTGAATTTAAGACATCAAAAGAAAGTTCAACCTTAGTGGAAACCTTGTTTACATTTTGTCCGCCTTTCCCCCCGCTGCGAACAGCCTTGAAATATGCTTCTTTTAATAAATTCTGAAAATTTAACATTGTTCAGATCTCAATTTTAATTTTGTCTGCATCCATTAAAAAAGGTAGTACTTTTCTTATCTCCATTAATTTTTTTGCTGACAATGTTACTGTTTCCACCGCTTTTTGTCGTGATTTTGTTTTACTGATTTTTTCTCCCATCGGGCTAATGATTGCCGAATCTCCGGCTTGTTCAACTCCGTCTCCATCTGTGCCTATCCGGTTTGCACCGATTACATACGATTGATTTTCTATTGCTCGGGCAATCAACAAATGCTTCCATGCAAAAGCTCTTCTCATGGGCCAGTTAGCAACGTAAACAAGCACATCATATTTTTTTCTCTCATTATTCCTGCTCCAAACCGGGAAGCGCAAATCGTAGCAAATCAGCGGGCAAATTTTCCACCCGCGAAATTCAATAATTGTTTTTGCAGCGCCTGAAGTGTATGTGTCATTCTCTCCTCCTATCCTGAAAAGATGGCGCTTATCATATTTTTTAAAGCTGCCATCGGGGTTCATCCAAATGAGACGGTTAAAATAGTTTGCTTTTTCCTTTATGATTAAGCTTCCGCAAACGGCAGCATTTTTTTCCGCAGCGTTTTTTTTCATCCACTGCATGGAAGCGCCATTCATTTCCTCAGCAAGATTTTTCGCATTCATTGAAAAGCCAGTGCTGAACATTTCGGGAAGAACAATAAGGTCAGTGGTATTTTTCCTGATATTCTTCAGAAGTCCGCTAAACATTTTCAGGTTCTTCCCCGGATTTTCCCAGTGAAGAATGGTTTGCACGAGAGTAACTTTTAAATCTTTCATATTATTTTTAATTTTTCTGCTGCTGATTTTAATGTTTCATCATCTTTTGCAAAACAGAATCGTAATAATTTTTCCTCGGGAGGTTTTTTATAAAAAACAGAAACCGGGATAGACGCCACTCCAAATTCTTTAGTTACCCGTTTTGCAAATTCTGTATCTTTTTCATTGCTGATTCCGGAATATTCGAACAATTGAAAATACGAACCCGAACAGGGCAGTGCTTTAAATCGGGAGCCATTCATCAATTGCAAAAACAAATCTCTTTTTCTCTGATAAAAATTATTCAACCCCTCGTAGTGTTTTTTTTCTTTCATGAATTCAGCTAATGCATATTGTATCGGAGTGTTGGATGCAAACACATTAAATTGGTGCACACGCCTGAACTCTGTCATCAGTCTTTCGGGAGCCAGGATGTATCCCATCTTCCATCCGGTTGCATGGTATGTTTTTCCAAATGAAAAAACCACGAAGCTTCTCTCTGCTAATTTCGGGTAACGTGTTACACTCTGGTGTTCATACCCGTCAAAAATTACATGCTCATACACCTCATCACTTAAAATAATAATATCGGTTCCGTTTGTAATTTTTTCCAACTGGTGCATATCCTTTGCTGTCAGTATGGAGCCACACGGATTGTGCGGTGTGTTAATCATTATCATCCGTGTTTTTGAATTCACTTTTTTCTTCACCTCATTCCAGTCAATATGAAAATCCGGGTTTTTCAGGTGAAGCGAAATTGGAATTCCTCCCGACAATTCAATTGCAGGCACATAACTGTCATAAGCCGGTTCGAAAACAATTACTTCATCGCCCTCTCTTATCACAGCAGTAATAGCCGTATAAATTGCCTGGGTTCCTCCCGATGTAATGGTGATTTCAGTTTCGGGATTGTATTTCGCTGAATAAAGGTTTTGAATTTTTTCTGCAATGCGTTCACGCAATGGCAAAATTCCCGGCATGGGCGCATATTGGTTGTGGCCTTCTTTCATTTTCTGGTGAATCAAATCAATCAGTTCCGGTGAAACCGGGAAATTGGGAAAACCCTGCGAAAGATTTATTGCACCGCATTCATTTGCCAGTGCCGACATGATAGCAAAAATGGTTGTGCCCGCTTTAGGTAATTTACTTTTTATGGTGCCTTTATATTGCATCATCTGAAAAAAATAAGAATTCAACAAAGATAAAGCAGTACTTTTATCTTCACTTCATGCTGTCAAAAGAATTAAAAATTGAAATTGAAAACCGGCTGTCGGTAACAATTCAAAATACAAAGCCGGTTTCGGGAGGTTGTATTAATGAAGCACAGAAGCTGGAAACAAATTCCGGTAATTATTTTCTGAAAATAAATTCGGCAAATGCTTTTCCGGGAATGTTTGAAGCGGAAGCAAAGGGGTTGCAAATTTTGTCCGTAGCAAATGAGATAACAGTACCGGCAGTAATTTATACAGGAGAATTTCAAAACTCTTCTTATTTAATCCTGGAATGGATTGAAAGCGGGCGAAGAAGTAAAAACTTTTTTGAAAGCTTCGGGCGTAACCTTGCCCGGCTTCACAAACACAAAAATGGATTTTTCGGATTGAATCATGACAATTATATCGGCTCGCTGCCTCAATTGAACAAGCAATACGAAAACGGTGTTGATTTTTTTATTGAGCAACGGTTAATGAAGCAAATTGAGCTGGCTGAAAAAAACAACGCAATCAACAATTCAGTAATTCAGCAATTCGACAATCTGTTTAAAAAGCTTGCTGAAATTATTCCTGATGAAAAACCTGCTTTACTGCATGGCGACCTTTGGAGCGGGAATTATATGACCGGTAACAACGGTGAAGCCTGCATTATTGACCCTGCAGTTTATTACGGTTACCGCGAAGCCGATTTAGCCATGACAAAACTCTTTGGCGGGTTTGATGCGGCATTTTATGAATCCTACAACGAAGAGTTTCCTTTGCAAAAAGGCTGGCAGCAGCGATTGGATATTTTTAATCTTTACCCGCTTATGGTGCATGTTAATTTGTTTGGAGGAGGGTATTTGGAGCAGGTGAAAATGATTTTGAAAAGCCTTCCTTAAATAAAAAATCCCGCAATTGATGCGGGACTTTCTTCGCTCCCCCTCCTGGACTCGAACCAGGGACCCTTTGATTAACAGTCAAATGCTCTAACCAGCTGAGCTAAGGAGGAATTCTTTTTGAGGGATGCAAAAATAGATTTTTATTTTAAATACGGAAATAATGCCTTACCAGCCATTAAGGGGCTAAAAGTTTTTTACTATACCTTTACAGGGATGAAAAAACTTTTCCTCTTTCTTGTTTCTTGTTTCTTGTGTCTTGCTACTGCTTTTGCACAGCCCGCTATTCAATGGCAGAATACTATTGGGGGAAGTGATTGGGATGAACTTTATTCCATTCAGCAAACTGTTGATGGCGGATATATCCTGGGTGGATGGTCCAAATCAAATATTTCAGGTGATAAAACAGAAAACTGCAATGGAGGCTGGGATTATTGGATTGTAAAAACTAATTCATTAGGAAATATACAATGGCAAAACACAATAGGCGGTAATGCTGATGATTATCTTTATTCCGTTTATCAAACCTCTGATGGTGGTTACATTTTGGGCGGGTATTCTTATTCTAATATTTCAGGTGATAAGACGGAAAATAATAATGGATATCAGGATTATTGGATTGTAAAGACCGATAGTTTAGGAAGTATACAATGGCAGAATACCATTGGAGGAAATGGCGGGGATGAACTTTATTCTGTACAAGAAACATCTGATGGAGGACTTATCCTTGGTGGATGGTCTGATTCCAATATTTCCGGGGATAAAACAGAAAATAGTATTGGTATGGGACTTGCTGATTACTGGATTGTGAAAACAGATGGTGCAGGAAACATTCAATGGCAAAATACTATTGGCGGGGCTGTATTTGATTTATTGTATTCCATTCAACAAACAGCTGATAATGGTTTTATTTTAGGAGGAATGTCCGAATCATGGTTTTCAGGAGATAAAACTGAAAATTGCCAGGGCGGATATGATTATTGGATTGTAAAGACCGATAGTTTAGGAAATATACAATGGCAAAATACTATTGGCGGAGATAGCTATGATTACTTCCAATCTATCATGCAAACTCTTGATGGTGGATACATTTTTGGTGGGTGGTCTCTTTCCGATATTTCTGGTGATAAAACTGAAGATAATAATGGGGGTCATGATTATTGGTTCGTAAAAACGAATGCGGTTGGAAATATTCAGTGGCAAAATACCATAGGTGGAGATGACGAGGAATTATATTTTTCTATAAAACAAACTACTGATGGGGGATACATTTTGGGTGGAGCTTCCTCTTCAAATATATCAGGAGATAAAACAGAAAATAGTAATGGGGGCTTTGACTATTGGGTTTTAAAAGCCGATTTATCTGGAAACATCCTATGGCAGAATAGCATTGGGGGAATCAGTAATGATGGTATTTATATTCTACAACAAGCCGCTGATGGCGGTTATATTTTGGGTGGAAGTTCTTCTTCAAATATTTCAGGTGATAAAACAGAAAATAGTTTAGGTTATGATGATTACTGGATTGTCAAACTCTTCCCCGATACCATTACCGGAATTATCCAATATCAAAATCAAAATCAAATATCCGTTTACCCCAACCCGGCTGATGAAGAGTTAACAGTTTCGGGTTTGCAGTTTCCGGTTACCAAAATCGAAATCATAAACCTCTTAGGCGAAATTGTTTTTTCAAGAGACCCGAAAACTGTAAACTGCAAACTCCAAACTTCTTTTCTTCCCCCCGGCATGTATATAATAAAGGTGCATGCCGATAAAGGGGTTTTTCAGCAAAAACTGGTCATTCATCATCCGTAAAATCAGCCGGCATTGTCCCAAAATGCTGTTTTTATAAGGAGTTAAACCCGGCAGCCATTCCGCTAAGGCTAACAACCATATTGCTGAAGCTGACAATTATTTTGTTAAGATTGCCCACCGACTTGCTAAGGTTAACAACCAATTTGCTGAGACTGCCAACCGTTTAGCTGATGCTGCCCACCGTATTGCTAAGGCTAACTACAATTCCGCTGGTGCTGACAACCATTCCGCTAAGGCTGCCCACTGAATAGCTAAGGCTGCCCACCGAATAGCTAAGGCTGCCCACCGAATAGCTAAGGCTGCCCACCGGTTGCCAGCCTCTGAATATCAGTTGGTTATTCTATTAATTTGGTTTTTGATGGTAAAGTAATGAAAGCCGGTATCAGCAAGCCGGTTGTGAACTGAATCGTGATTAAAAAGAAGCCTTTAATGAAGAAAATTATATGCCTGCTTCGTAATAAGGAGTCTCGTCATTTGATTCCTTTTCCTTTTGCTCCCAATAAGCAAGCGTTACCACACGGCCACCCGGTGTGCGGAGCAGCCTGCCGAAAATAGCGTTGATGGCGTTAAAGCCAACATCGGTAACGCCTACGGTAAAAGTTTCAGGACCGGGAGGTGGTTCAGGAGCCGGAGGAGGAGCAACCACCGGGGCAGGTACGGCAGCATCGGCAGCTGGTGGAGGGGCAACCGGTTTGGCAACTACTTTGGGCGGAGGAGTTTTTATTACAACAACGGTAAACCGATTATACTCCAAAAGTTTTTTCAGGAATTCAACGCGCTCAGGCAAAACATTGCGTTCAACAATGGCGCATTTTACCCCGTCAAGGTCATCAAACTCGTGGTTTTTATTTAGTGCCATTTAAAACAGTTTGCAGTTTGCAGTTACATTCCGAAAGCGAGTGAATAAATAAATGAATATATCTGTGGAATAAATCCGATGATAATAATTCCGGTAACACAAATCAGCAGAGCAATGTTTGATGAAGTTCCGGCAGAAATTTTTTCAACCGGGTTTTCATTTTTGTCCATAAATATTGCTTTCACCACTTTTAAATAATAATAAAGTGAAACCACCATGTTCAATGCTGCAATTGTAATCAGCAAATAATTTCCTTTTCCTGCACCGGCAGTAAGCAAAAATAATTTTCCAAAAAATCCCGCTGTGGGCGGAATACCTGCCAGCGAAAACAACGAGATGGTAAGAACCCAGCTTAGCATGGGGTTGGTTTTGTAAAAGCCTTTGTAATCGTCAAGCTCTTCCTTCCCCGTAAGGGCGCTAACGGTAGCAATAACCCCGAAAGCGCCAAGGTTGGAGAAAACATAAATTAAAATAAAATAAATTACCGAAGCCATTCCCATTTGCGAGCTTCCCGAAATGCCGATGAGAATAAATCCCACCTGTGCAATGGAAGAAAAGGCAAGGAATCGTTTTAAATTATTCTGGCGAATGGCAAAAAGATTTCCGACCACCATCGTAAGCACCGAAGTAAGAAAAAGAATATTATACCAAACCTGCCCCAGCGATTTAAACGTGGTGTATATAACCGAAACAAAAACAAAAATGATAGCGCCTTTCGAAACTACCGAGAGGTATGAAGTAACGGGCACGGGCGAGCCTTCATATACATCAGCCGTCCACAAATGAAACGGCACTGCCGACATTTTAAATGCAAACCCCGTGAACAATAAAATAAATGCAAACAGTTGCAGCGGGCTTCCATCAAGAAGCAGTGAAAGTTCCGATAAATTCAGTGTACCGGTTGTTCCATACACCAGTGAAATACCAAACAATAAAATGCCCGATGAAAATGCTGATGACATAATCATCTTCATGGCTGCTTCTGAAGATTGTCTTTTTTCCAAATCAAAATTACAAAGCGCTGCAAGCGGAATGGTTGACAATTCCAACCCCAGGTAAAACATCAGGAGATTGTTACTTGAAATCATAAAGAACATTCCGATGAGCGTGGAAAGAAGCAGCATGAAAAACTCAGGCAGGTGCTTGTGGTTCTTCAGCCATGCCGTTGCCTGCAATGAAATAATAAGTGTGCCGAGGTTGAGAATATTTTTTTCGAAAGCAATCAAATTGTTTGTTCTGAACATGCCGTTGAATAATTCCCCGTTATGATTAAATAAAAATCCTGCAATAAAATTCACAAGCAACATCACATTGACTAAATTTAAAAGCGAAGCATTGCTCATGCTTTCCTTTCCAAGCTTCAGAAAAAGAAGAATGAAAAGAATGAGCGTTAGCAACAGCTCAAATTTCATTAGTATAAAAAAATCGTTCATCATATATCAGTAACCGGCTAAGCTCAAAACTTTATTCATAATTATTTCCGCTCCAGGAGAAACCAGCTCATTCAGCCAGAATGGAGCAATACCAATTGCAACAATCCCGACAATTAAAATTACAGCAGCAAACTTTTCATTCCATGTTGCATCTTTCAAATGCAAATGATGTTCATCTTTCACCGGGCCCATTACCGCCTGCCCGGTAGCCCGTAAAATATAAACAGCCGTTACAACAATCGACATGCATGCTGCAATAGTTGCAATGCGATAAAATGCATCGGCTTTTTCCCACGAGCCCATAAATACCGTCATCTCGGCAACGAACCCGCTGAAACCGGGTAACCCGAGTGAACATAAACCTGCAATAAAAAAAACAGTGCAGATAAACGGCATCATCTTCAGCAACCCTCCCATCTTTTCAACCATGCGTGTATGTGTACGTTCATAAATCATCCCGATGGCAGCAAAGAAAAGGGCTGTCATCAATCCATGTGAAACCATTTGCATAACAGCCCCGGTTATAGCTGTTTTAGTCAACATTCCAATTCCAAGCAAAACAAACCCGCAATGACTTACAGAAGAATATGCGTTGATGTATTTCAAATCCTTTTGCATCATCGTTGCAAATGCTCCATATAAAATGGCGATGGATGCAAGCACAATAATTATGGTTGAGTATTCCTGCGCAGCCTGCGGCATTAAGTAGGTTGCCACACGCAAACAACCGTAACCGCCCAGCTTCATGGATATCCCCGCAAGAAACATGGAAGCGGCAGTTGGCGCTGATGAGTGTCCGTCAGGCACCCACGTATGAAAAGGAAACAATGCACCGAAAATCCCGAAGCCGATAAATGCCAGGGGGAAAAATATTTTTTGCGCTTCAAGTGGAATGTTCATTTGCGAAATCTTCAGCAAATCGAATGTATGCATACCGTTACCAATGTCGGTATTGAAATAAACTCCAAGTATTCCCACAAACACCAATGCCGAGCCGCCCATCAGCATTAGCGCAAGCTTCATCGCGCTATATTCTTTTTTTCCGCTGCCCCAGATTCCGATTAAAAGAAACTTAGGAATCACCGCCACTTCGAGAAAAAAAAACATCGTGAACAAATCGAGTGAAATAAAAAATCCGTAAGCACCTGCGCTCAGGAAAACAAGAAGAAAGAAAAATTCCTTGCTTAACGTTTCCACATTCCACGAAACGAGAATTCCGGCAATTACCACAGCAGCAGTAAGTAAAATCATTGCTACGGAAATTCCATCCACTCCTATATAATATTCAATATTCAACGAGGCAAACCAAGTGTAACGCTGTTCAAAAAGCATTTGCGAAATATTGCCTGCTGCTCTTTCATTCCAAAAGCATGCTAAAAGCACTATTGCTGATATTAATTGCACTGCCGACCCAACTAAGGCAACTGTACGCACCTGTTTTAATCCTTTGCAAAAAAGAATTACAAGAGCAGAAAGAACAGGAATTAATATGAGTAATGAAAGATTCATTTATTTTATATTACTGCCACTGATTGCACTAATTAACACAGATTTTGGATCAGTGAGAATCTGTGTAATCAGTGGCTTCATCATTTTTCTTATTTCCATAAATAAATAAACAAGACTGCAAACCCGATTACACCGGCAAAGAAATATATCGCATAGTTCTGCACTTTTCCCGATTGTAATCCGCGAATGGTGTCAGAAAATATTTCGGTCAGTGCTGCAATCATGTTCATAGTTCCGTCAACAATATTTTTATCAATCCATGCAGCAGGTTTCCCAATTAAATTGAAAATAATTTTTCTGGTGATGAATAAATAAAACTCATCAATATAAAATTTATTGTAAGCGGTCCGATACAACCCGGTAACTGCCGAAGAAATTTTTTGAGGTAAAGCATTTTCTGTTTTATACATTTTCATAGCAAGAAATATTCCGGCAAGCCCGAGAACAACCGGGGGTATAGCAAGATTCAGATGAAATGCTGTTTCAAAAGAAAATCCATCAGAAGTGACAAGATTTGAAAACGGAACAAACCCGGCAAACACAGCACCAATTGCAAGCAGAATTAGCGGAGTGACTATTGCAAAACCTCCTTCGCCATGATGATTAGGCGCATGAGCTCCCTTTTTCCAGAAGATTGAGAAATACAAACGAAACATATAGAATGCAGTTATCCCGGCTGTTATCAAAGCAACTGTATAAATTAATTTATTGGAATGAAGGGCTGCGGTAAGAATTTCTTCTTTGGAAAAAAATCCTGCTAAAGGAGGAATTCCGGCAATAGCAAGACAGGCAATAAGAAAAGTAATATGTGTTATTGGTAAATGTTTTCGCAACCCGCCCATGTCTTTCATCTCATTACTGTGAATAAGGTGGATTACAACACCGGCACCAAGGAACAATAATGCTTTGAAAAAAGCATGAGTAAATAGATGAAACATTCCTGCGGTAAACCCCAATCCGTTTTCTCCACCATAACCTGCCACACCCAGTGCAAACATCATATATCCTATTTGCGACATGGTTGAATATGCCAACACTCGCTTGATATCAGTTTGCGTACACGCAATAATTGCAGCGAGCAATGCGGATAAAGCGCCAACATACATTACAACTTCAAGAGCAGCCGGACATGAAATTGCATACACCGGAAATAACCGCGCAACCAAAAACACCCCCGCAACTACCATTGTTGCGGCATGAATCAAAGCTGAAACAGGAGTAGGCCCCTCCATTGCATCAGGCAGCCATATGTGAAATGGAAACATTGCCGACTTACCCGCACCGCCAATAAAAACTAAAACCAATCCCCATGTCAGGGCACTTGCTCCTAAGAAAACACTTGCACTGGCAGTATGAAGGTATTCCGAATTAGAGTCAGTTAGTCTTTGAATAAGAGCTCCGAAATCAAGCGTTTGTGCATTGAAAGCAAGAATTAAAATTCCGATTAAAAAACCAAGGTCAGCAAAGCGTGTTACGATAAATGCTTTTTTGCATGCAGCAACTGCAGATGGGCGATCATAGTGATAACCGATTAATAGAAAAGATGAAACGCCTACAAGCTCCCAGAAAATATAAATCTGGAAAATGTTTGATGACAGAACCAACCCGAGCATGGAAAATGTAAACAGTGACAAGAATGAAAAATATGTTGCATACCGTTCTTCGCCTTTCATGTAACTCAAGCTGTATATATGCACCATGAGTGAAACAAAGGTTACCACTACTATCATCATTACCGAAATGGGATCGAGAATAATTCCCATGTCAATGGAAATACCGGGAGAAAATTCAAGCCAGGTATATTTTAGTGCAACAATTTGCTGATATGCGCCATTTATTTTCCCGCTTACAAAAAAATAATCGTACGCAACCATTAAGGAAATTACCGTAGAAATAAAAAGTAATAAAGTTCCGATTACTCCTGAAAGATTCTTCAGCTGTTTTCTTCCGAATAAGCCAAGGAGAACAAAACTTGCTAAAGGTAAAAGGGGAATTAAGGCTAAGTAGATTTTATCTGGCATAAATTATTATACAAATTCAAAACCGCAGCTCATCTGCATTCTCAACATCAATAGATTTATGGCTTCTGTACAAATTAATAATGATTGCAATGGCAATGGCAGCTTCCGCTGCTGCAATAGTGATAATAAATATGGTGAAAAAAATTCCGTCTAATTTATCAGGATATAAATATTTATTGAATGCAACGAAATTAATGTTCACGCTGTTAAGAATTAATTCAATTGCCATCAGCATTGTTATCATATTTCTTCTTGTAAAAAAACCGTACACGCCAATGAAGAACAATGCAGTGCTGACAAATAAAATATGTGAAAGAGGTATTTCGTTCATTTAATTTCGGGGCGAGATTTAATGGCGATGACTATACATCCAATCATCGCTGCAAGCAACAGAATACTTACAACTTCAAACGGTAAAACATAGCCATGTGCACTTATGCTTAATAATTGCGTACCGATATTGGCAACACTTCCTTCGATAGAATTATTTGTTGTTTGATTAAATGTATGCTGAAAGATTAATAAGTAACTAAGTACAAATCCGGTTATAACTGCAAGAGCAGAAAAGGCCGTTCGGTTTGGGGTTGGTTTTGGCATTTCCTTTCCTGATTGCTGCGTTAAAAAAATAGAAAAAATAATAAGCACTACAATTCCTCCTACATAAACTATGATTTGAACTGCTGCAACAAATTCAACCTGCATCCAGAAATAAAATCCGGCAATCCCAATCAGTGAAAACAACAACCATATCGCAGAACGAAAAACTTTTCTTGCGGTGACAGCAATTAATCCTGCCCCAAGAATGAAAGCGGAAATAAGATAAAATATAATTTGGTTAGCGGTCAATTTTTTTCAGGTCAGTATTTTTCAATTCTTGCTTTCTAATTTTATTCCACTCCCTCCATTAACTTCGATCCCGGTTTGTTTAACACTTTTGTCAGTTGAGCGCGATCATAAACGCTGTGTTCAAATGTTTGCGCCATTACTATTGCATCTGTCGGACACGCTACTATAC
>JBIOHJ010000092.1:0-13347 GCA_044448905.1 Bacteroidia bacterium
GCGCAGGCCTTATTCGGTGCTGCTGCTCGATGAAATTGAAAAAGCGCATCCCGATGTATTCAATATCCTGTTGCAGGTTTTGGATGACGGGCGATTGACCGATAATAAAGGCAGAACAGCCAATTTCAAAAACACTATTATAATTATGACTTCCAATATTGGCGCCATGCTGATACAGGAAAATTTCGAAAGCATAACCGATGAAAACCGCGATGAAGTAATTGCGAAAACTCGCGCACAGGTTTATGATGTTTTGAAAAAAACAATTCGTCCTGAATTTTTAAACCGTATTGATGAGGTCATCATGTTTAACCCGCTTACGAGGGATGAGATTGAAGGAATCGTAAAAATTCAGTTTAACCAGGTGGCAAACATGCTGGCAAAAAATGAAATTAAAATTTCCGCTACTGATAAAGCCATCGAATGGCTTGCGCAATTGGGATACGACCCTCAATTTGGCGCACGGCCGTTAAAAAGAGTTTTGCAAAAGAAAATCCTCAACGAGCTTTCAAAAGATATTCTTGCCGGGAAAGTAAATAAGGAAGACACCATTCTGATTGACCTTGATAAGAAAAAGGAATTTGTTTTCAGGAATGAGAAGGCGGCCGTGGAAGTATAGGAAATCAAAAATCAAATTGCTGTCATCAGCGCCATGCGCTTAAAATCCCATTCATAAGGATAACCGTAATACTCCAGTATCCCCAGTTAACAAAAGCCCATGGCCAGCTGCGCTTTTCAAAAATTTTCATTGTAACAAACACAGGCAGCAGCACTAAAACAGAAAACGCAATGCCATGAAAAACACCGTGGCTGAAAGTTACATAGCTGTGCCCGTCAACAGGATCGGTTACCTGGAACGTATCAATGCCGCCCGCCCCGGTTACCCAGCCCCACATGAAAAAAGCAAGCATGAAGGATGCAACTAATGCAAGCAGGTACACGGCTGGCTTATGGCCGGTGTCCATGCTTTCTTTTGTAAACCCGTTGGCTTTCATCCAGGCATTACCCATAACGGAAGGACGATAATAAATAAAACCCATAAACAGTGGTACTAACGCTGCGCATATAAGCGCCATAAAGTTAAGGTGAGGTTCCATAATTTTTTTTGGTTTATTTAGTAAGGCAAAAGTAAAAGCAAAGTTTAATAAAAACAAATTTTTGTTTGTAAACTGATCGGGACGAACAAAGCCATTCTTTTTTTTATTTCTTTTAATCTAACTGTTATCAGCCGTTTTCTTTTCATCACAATAATAAATTTTCCTGATTGGTATGATTTGCTTTTTGTTCAAAGAGAATAGAAGTATGTTCCATTTTCTTATTAATGGCATCCATAACATAATTGCGATTCGAGAATTAATTTTTCTCTTTTAGTTTCCGTCCATTATTTATTTCACCTGACAGATCGCGCAGCCAATGCTATGTAAAACCGAAGGGATAATTAGTGCACTAGCTAATTATTTCCCTTTATCACCTTAAAGCTATGCCCGTTAACATTTACCAAGTAAAAACCGGGAGCAATTTTTTCGGTGTTGAGTTTCGTTTCTTCGGAAAAAACATTTTGTTTTAAAATTTCTTTCCCCGTTACATCGAATAAAATAATTTCCCCTTTATTCTTTCTACCTTTTATTGAGATAGTGGTATTGAAAGGATTAGGAGAAATAGAAATTAGATCATTATCTAGTGTATTTTCAGGAATTCCTGTTGTGATAATTTCTATAAATGTTGAAAAATTAGGATGAATTCCATCAGGCGCAATCAAATTTCTAATTGTTTGAATTACGTTTGAAACCGGATCAAACATATAGATTACCCCTCCTGAGTAAGTAGAATCTCCGCACCAGCAAGTCATTCCATATAACATTCCATTGGAAGCCTGCATTAAATTTGATACAGGATCACACCCTACGGAGCCATCAAAATCATATAACACTGAATAAGCTCCGTTTGTTGTACAGCTAAATAATGTCCCCCGAGCACCAGAATACCTTTCCTTCACGGTTGTCCCATACAATTTTCCATCATTTGCCTGCAATAATGTTCCTTCCGGATACCCCTCAGCACTTATGCTGTAACCGAAATTATGAACTGTTGAAGCCGCACCTGTATTGATATTAAATTTAAAAATTGTACCATAAAGCCAGTTGAAACCACCTGAATGTGTAAGGCCATAAAGATTTCCATCGGTGCCAAGAATTGGGCTTCCATATGGTGTGGCACCCGGAGAATAAATATCAAAATCAAATTCTTTTGCCATACTATAGGTTGAAGGATCAAAGCTGAAAAATGCTCCTTCAGCATACTGTCCTAATCCACCGTCAGGTGACATTCCATAAAGCTTACCGTTGTTTGCTTCTACAAAACTACCGCGGGGATTTTTACCATAATTCCAGTAATCAAAGTCAAATATTTTTACAAATGCTCCGAGCGCGATGTCATAGCTGAAAATAGTTCCAAAATCATTAATACCCCCACTGTAAGTCATTCCATATAATTTTCCATCTGAGGCCTGTATTAAATTTCCGTATGGATTTGCTCCGGAATTGATAGAGTCAAAGTCAAACAACTTGATATAAGTTCCGGTTAAAATATCAAAACTAAAAATCGTTCCAACGTTATGTATTCCTCCATGACGGGTCATTCCATATAATTTGCCATTTGTTGCTTGCACTAAACTTCCAGTGGGCGCTGCGCCATTTGGTGCATAATTGAATTCAAAAAGTTTTGTAGAGGAGTTAGTTAAAGTATCAAAATCAAAAAGGGTACCTCCTACATAATGGGAGCCACTCGTATTTTCAGTCATTCCATATAATTTACCATTGGACGCCTGCATTAAGCTTCCTAATGGATTATATCCGTTTAGACCCCCAAAGTCAATAATTTTAGTCAGTATTACAATGTTAATATCAAAATTGAAAAGTGTACCTTTATTATTAATTCCTCCTGAGCTGGTTAACCCATAAACCAAACCATTTGACGCCTGTATAAGATTTCCGTAAGGATATGCACCACTTACAGCGGGGTCAAAATCGAGGAGTTTTGTTAAGTTGTTTGTCAAGTAATCATAGCAGAAAAGAGTTCCGTAATTATTAGGTCCTCCATCATGAGTCATTCCATAAAATTTTCCATTGCTCGCCTGCATCAAATCACCATAAGGATACATCCCTGTTCCTGATGTATTAAAATCAAAAACTTTTATGGCAGTATCGTTAGTTATATCGTAAGTAAAAATCGCTCCTTTTCCCAATAATCCTCCACTGCGTGTCATTCCAAATAACAAACCATTGGTTACCTGAATTAAACTGCCGTAAGGTTCGGCAACTCCTATTGACCATAAATCAATAATTTTTGTAAAAGTATTTGTTGCAATATCAAATTTGAAAAGAACTCCGTCCTGATTATTTCCACCCTTTGAAGTCATGCCGTATAACAATCCATCGGTTGCCTGAAATAAACTTCCGGTAGGAAATTTTCCACTTGAGGAAAAAAAGTTTTTTAATTTGGTAAAAGTGCCTGTTGAAATATCATAACTAAAAAGTATTCCACAATTAAAATTTCCACCCCATGTAGTCATACCATAAAGCTTACTGTTAGATGCCTGAATCAAACTTCCTTGCGGACCCCCGCCATTTGTTGTTCCGTTAAAATCAAGTAAACGGGTATAGGCACCGGAAGTAGCATCATAACTGAAAAGCACACCATAACCATACGTACCCCCAGCTTTCGTCATTCCATATAACTTGCCATTTGTCGCCTGGCACGGAATAGTATAATATGGACTTGCTCCCGGGTAATCCGTATAAAAATTATAAGGTCTTGAATAATTATTACCATTAAAATCCATTTTAAAAATTGCACCTAAACCATAATCGCCTCCTGCTGTTGCCATAGACCAAAGTTCGCTTTGTGCATTTATTTTTCCTGCACTAAAAAACAAATTGAAAAAAAATATTGGGATGAATATTTTTTCTGTTTTCCTCATTTCCGCATTTTATTGTATGTAAAACTAAAGATATTTTTTTTGTTTTGAATTAGCCTTGCCGTGTTCTGTGTGTTAAAATTGCCGATAACAATATATAATTGGAACATTTCACATTCCGAATGTTCCGAATAACTATCAAATGTAGTAGTATTATGAAACATTCCTGAAAATTAAGGAACATTTTATAATCGCGGTTTATATCTGGTTTTCCGCTGAGAAATGAATTGAAGAAAAAATTAATTTAGAAAAAAAATAAAGTTTTTTTTAATTCCAGCCCTTGCTCTTCTTCAGCTCTTCAATATGAGCCAAATGATGGTTGCTGTGCCAGCCGTACATTGCCGTAACTTCCCACAAAGGAACCGCACGGTTTTTTTCGGGATGAAAATAGGTGCGCATCATGGCTTCCTTGTCCATTGATTTGAGAAGCATTACCCAGCGCTTGTGCAGGTTGCGTAATATATCGAGCGAAAATTTAACGGGCGCCCCTTTCGCATCGGCAAGCTCAGCCCACTTCGCTTCTTCGTACGGCTTGATGGTGGGATTGTCTTCAGTCAGCGCCAGCCTGTAGCGTGTGTACGCGTTCATGTGGCTGTCGGCAAGATGATGCACAACCTGGCGTACTGTCCATCCGTTAGGGCGGTAGGGAGTGTCGAGCTGCTCATCTGTCAAATTTTTTACAGCGTCTTTTAAGCGCTTGGGCAATTTGTCAATGTCTTTAATGCATTTTCCGATTTCGCCTTTTCTGAATTTATCCGGAGCGGTGAAATCACCAATAGGGTATTTTTGTTTTTCAAGTGGATCCATGGTGTAAAAAGTTTAAAGTTTGAGATCAAAAATATATTAATTCATAATTCATAATTCATAATTCATAATTATTTTTCAACCGCCTCCCACAATTCAATCTTATTTCCTTCAGGGTCCATAATCCATCCGAAATTTCCGTAATCATATTTTGTAAATTCACCCACAACCGTTACACCTTCATTTTTTAATTCCTGCAACAGCGGCTCAAGATTTTTCACCCTGAAATTAATCATAAACTCTTTTTGCGAAGGTTCAAAATATTTTGTCGACTCTTTGAATATGGAGAAAACCGAATTTCCTTTTTTGCGGGTATCATAAAATTCATTCCATGCAAAGATATGAGCAGTTTCCGAAAAAACAATTCCCAGGTGCCTGTCATACCATTCCGCCAGCTTTTTGTTATCAGCGGCTTTAAAAAATATTCCGCCAATTCCGGTAACGCGGCTCAGCGATTTCATTCGCTCCGCTATTATTTTTTCGTCCTCGCCAAACCCGCTGTCAACGGGTTCCCAAAGTTCAATTTTATTTCCTTCAATATCATTTATCCATCCGAAATTGCCGTAAGCGTATTTGTCAATTTTATCCTGCACACTAACGTCTTCTTTTTTTAAATTCTCTACCAGCAGCTCCAGGTTTTCAACCCGCAGGTTAAGCATAAGCTGTTTTTGTGAGGGGTAAAAATAATCCGTCTGTTCAGAAAAAAATCCCAAATCGGTTCTTGCTGCTGTTGATGCTGAATCATTTTCTTTCCAGCTGAAGCTGAAGTAAAGGTTGTTTCCGAAACCAATTCCCAAATGTTCATCATACCATTTGGCAAGCTCTTTCGGATTTTTGGCTTTGATGAAAATACCTCCGATTCCGGTTACCCGTTTTGTCATTTTACCTGTGCCTGGTGTTTGCGCCTGAGCTGAAATCATAATCAAAAATAGGATTATTATTTTTACTAACGCAAGCTTCATGAAGCGAAAGTAAAAATCTTATTCTGATATTAAAGTGTAACAATAAAAGATTTTGTTTCTTTGAACTGTAGTAAAACAGGATTGAAGTATGAAAAAATTATTTTTCGGTTTGGCTGGTATTTCATTGCTCGCATTATGCTGCAACAGCAACTATGATAATTCCGATAGCAAGGATACTACTCAAAAGGTTGTTTCTGTTTTTTCAGGTAATTGGATAAGCCGTAATTATATTGATTCGTTATACAAATACGGTTCACCAAAAAAGGCAAATGAATCACCTCTCGAAATGGTTATAAGCTTCGCTGCCGATTCGTTATGCCTTTTTAATTTTGACGGTGAGAATAAAGTTTTTTTAATTACGGATGTAACTGATACTTCTTTCAGTGTTCAGAATTTTAATGAAGAAGAGATTACCGAATTTTATTTATCGGCAAATAAAAGGGAGTTATCGTATGCAGGCAGCAACAACAAGCGGTTTGCTTTTCAAAAGATCGAGCCTAAGTATGCCGTAAAATCAATTGACGGGTGGAAGTCGGCATTTGAAATTTATTTTAATGAAATGACTATTGCCGCGAATTATTTTTTATTGAACACCGAAAATAAGCCCGGAAGTGAGGTTGCTTTTACCAGTTACGGACAGGTAATAGGGCTTGCTAAATATAAGAGCTATAAAATTTGCTACGGAGGCGATTGCCTGAAAAAATCAGGTGACGACATCATTGAGCTCAGCGATGCTGAAACAACTGACGAATATATCTGCCAATGGGAAGATGGCACACTTTTGTTTTACAGCATTACCAATATCAGTAAGACCAATGAACCCCCGGTATATATTAAAGGGCCTGCTATTTTTCGTTTCAAAAAAAATATGTAAGCGTTCAATCCATGTTCGGCATTGAGAATTATCCCGCTTTTTTAGCTGCAGGCATCCTGCTTAATCTTACCCCGGGGCAGGATACGATGTATATAATAGGGAGAAGCCTTTCGCAGGGAAAATACTCGGGAATAGCCTCAGCGTTAGGAATAGGCACCGGCTCGGTTGTACACACACTTGCAGCTGCCTTCGGGTTGAATGCGTTACTGGCAACTTCTGCTCTCGCTTTTGATTTTGTAAAATATGCAGGCGCGGCTTATCTTGTCTTTCTCGGACTTCAGATGATTTTCGCGAAAAGCAATTCGTTAAATAATTTGCAGGAAGAAGAAAAGAAAATAAACTTTTTTTCAGTGTACCGGAAAGGAATTCTCACCAATATTCTCAACCCGAAAGTTGCTTTATTCTACCTCGCGTTTTTACCGCAGTTTGTAAACCCCGCAAATGAATATGGCGCGCTGCCTTTTATAATACTCGGGCTTACGTTTGTAATTACCGGAACTTTGTGGTGCATTGTAATTGCATTGTTCTCTTCTTATTTTTCAGAAAAGCTCAGGAGAAATCTTTCATTGAAAAAAACAATGAACCGTTTATCTGGAATTTTATTTATAATACTCGGTATTAAAATAGCATTACAAAGGCGGTAAATCTGCTACGGTTAACGGGTCAACATAAAATTTCAAAACACCATTTTTCTCAATTTCTTTCCACGAATCAATTTCGAATTCAATACAGGCAATCCCGGCAGGCTTAAAATTAGGAACAGCCGGGCTGCCTATCACATTGGCAAGTTCCGTGATCCCGGGGTTATGCCCTACAAATAAAATTCCGTTTTTATCATCTTCAAACGAATGAAGAACGGCTATCAGGTCATCAGGATTATTGGAAAAAATATTTTTTTCTTTTTGAATATTGGCAAGAGGATAAAATAAAAACCGGGCAAAAATCTGGGCAGTGGTAACCGCTCTGAAAGCAGTGCTCGAAATAATTAAGTCAACAGGTATTTTTTGCGTCCGCAGAAATTTAACCATCAGCTCGGCTTCATTTATGCCGTCATAATTCAAAGGGCGGTCAATATCCTGCCGTGTTGGCGAATCAATGGAAGCACTTGCATGACGCAGGAGCAAAAGCTTTTTCATACCGCGCTAAATTATAGAAAAATTAAAAATCAACTGCTCACTTCGTTTTGTTAATACTGGTGCTTGGCTAATTTCTGTATCTCCCTTTTTGCGTCACGTTTTTTTACATCCTGCCTTTTGTCATAAAGTTTTTTTCCTTTCGCTAAACCGATTTCAACTTTGGCAAAACCACGCTCGCTGATGTACATCCTTACGGGGACAATGGTAAATCCCTTTTCTTTTACTTTGGTCAGGAGCTTTTTAATTTCCTTTTTATTCAATAAAAGCTTGCGGTCACGTTTGGCTTCGTGGTTATAATGCGTGGCTTCTTTGTAAGGTGCAATATGCATTCCTTTAACCCATAACTCATTATTAAGAAATGTGCAATACGAATCTCCAAGGTTTACTTCCTGTGAGCGGACCGATTTTATTTCGCTGCCGGTCAGCTGAATTCCTGCCTCAATGGTTTCAGAAATATGATACTCGAAATTCGCTTTGCGGTTATTAGCTATGTTTATCGTTTCGGACATCAGTTAATTTTAAAAAAACAGGCTATAAAAATACAGGTTAATTTAATGTAAACAGGTACAAGAATGTTTGAAGAATTTTGAGAATGTCTGAAATAACTATCTTTAGAAAAAATTTAAACATGAAAAATATACTATTTGTAATTGTATTTTTATTTGCAGCAGTCATTATATCATGCAATAATGAAAATGAAAAGACCTCTGATACATCTTCTTCGCCTGACAGTATTATACAACCAGTGAAAGCAGAAGAATATACTGCAAACCCGTCTTCACAATCAGACGCACAGGTTAATGCATCATCACCGACTCAACAATCAACAGTTCCTGTTGTAACATCTGCACCCGCTCCTCAAAATTCAGGTCAGATGCAAACAACTACTGCACCTGGCATGAACCCGCCTCATGGAGAGCCCGGTCACAGGTGTGAAATACCGGTTGGCGCACCGCTTAATTCGGCTCCTGCGGCTCAAACAACACAACCTTCTATTTCACCACCGACTACTATGCAGCCGGCAACCGCTCCACCCATAACAGCACAACCGCAGGCAGGGACAACAGCTCCCGGAATGAACCCTCCACATGGAGAACCCGGGCACGATTGTGCAATTCCGGTTGGCGCTCCTTTGAAAAAATAATTATATCGGGTGTAGTTATTAATACTGCATTAAATGGCGTGAAGGTTATATTTTTTCGGTGCTCCTTATTTTTATTACTTTTATTTTCTGAATTTATTAAAACATCATGCTATGCGGATATTTTATGCATTAATAGTTTTGGCAGTCATATCATCATGCCATCGGGAATCAATAAAGAAGAATTCATTTGATGAAGAAAAAGAAGAGGCAGCAGAAGCATTCAGCCACTGGTTTACATCCCGTGCTTTTCCATATGATAATATTCAAATGAGCAATTACTCACGTGCTTTTACTGAGTTCAGGCAAAAAGAAAGCATGCTGCGCGCTACTTCTTTTCCCGGCAGCTGGAGTTGTATAGGGCCTATGAATTTCGGAGGGCGCACTTTATGCCTTGCTTTCAATCCGCAAAATCCAAATACCATTTATGCCGGCTCTGCAGCCGGAGGATTATGGCGCAGCTACTCAGGCGGAATGGGCATAACGGCATGGCAGCCCGTGCCAACAGGATTTCCTATTTTAGGTATCGGGGCAATTGCTGTTAATCCTGCCGACAGCAACGAAATTTACATTGGAACCGGTGAAGTATATAATTATCAGAATACCGGAACCGGTTTTGCTGTGCGTACAACAAGAGGAACGTACGGAATCGGAATTCTGAAATCAACAGATGGAGGCATAACATGGGCAAAAAGCTTAGACTGGCAGTATGATGAATTGCGCGGTGTGCAGGATATTGTAATTAATCCCCAAAATCCCAACACGGTTTTTGCCGCTACTTCCGAAGGAACGTACCGCACCTTTGACAACGGTACTACATGGACGTTAGTCCACCCGGTTCTTATGGCAACTGATATTGCAATGAACCCGAATGATACTTCAATGGTTTTTGTTGCGTCAGGAAATAGTTTTTCTGCCAACCCGGGCATTTATAAATCTGTAAACGGAGGCAGCACATTTACACAACTTATCACAGGTCTCCCGTCTTCGTGGAGCGGAAAGGTTTTGCTTTCCATTTCTCAGTCGCAACCGAACATTATTTACGCAAGCATTGCCAATCAGCTCGCGCAAATCGGTTTTTACAAATCGGTTGATTACGGGGCTTCGTGGACGTTAGTAAATACCGAAGACATTGCTCTATACCAGGGATGGTATGCGCACGATGTTGCCGTAAGGCCCGATAACCCGAACGAGGTTATTTGCGTGGGAATTGATGCATGGAAATCGTATGATGGCATCAGCACAGTGACTCAAAAATCATTTTGGTATAATTGGGATTTCAGCGCAACGCCAATTGGCGGCCCCGAAGGTCCGCCAGATTATGTTCATGCGGATATACACCACGTTTATTTTCATCCTACAAATTTTGATATTGTATATTACGTTACTGATGGTGGAATATTCCGAAGCGATGATGGCGGGGAAACATTTGCGGGATATAACGGCATGTATCATACTACACAGTTTTACGCAAACCTTTCTAACTCTCCGACCGATTCGCTTTTTGTCATAGGAGGAATGCAGGATAATGCAACGGCTGTATATGAAGGCGCTCCTGCCATGCGCAGGGTGATTGGCGGTGATGGTTTGTCAACGGCAATTGATCCTACCGATGATAATATTGTTTATGGTTCATCACAAAATTTAAATATTGACAAGTCTGTTGATAAAGCGCAGACATTTTCAGGAACAGGAAATCCCGATGGAAATGTTGTTTGCTTTGCCGGTCCTTTTGTATTAAGCCCGTCAAACACGCAGGTGTTATATGCAGGAAGTGATATTGTTTACAAATCAACAAATGGCGGTAATAACTGGAACGGAACCAATTCAAATAATCCGCTTGATGGAAATCCCGTGCTTGCTATGGCGATAAGTTCAACCAATCAGAATATTGTTTACGCGGCTACAGCGCCAACAGTAATTCCGCAAATGAGCTTATTTAAAACAACCAATGGTGGCAATACATGGACGGATGTAACCGGTACGTTACCTAACCGTTACCTGCTCGACATTGCGATTGACCCTGCAAATAATAATATTGTTTTTGTAACGCTTGGAGGATTCGGAAGCGCGCATCTGTATAAAACAATTAATGCGGGTGCAACATGGACAGCTTTCGGCAGCGGCTTCCCCGATGTTCCGACCAATACCATTACAATTGATCCGCTGAATAATCTTGTTATGTATCTTGGAAATGACCTGGGAGTTTATGTTTCTATTGATGGCGGAAACACCTGGCAACCGTTCAATGACGGTTTGGATGATGCCACTTTGATTTGTGACATCAGCATTTCTGAAAGCAACCGCATGCTTCGAATTGCCACTCATGGCAAGGGCATTTATGAACGGAATATGTTGCCGGTTAATATCACCACCGTTACAGAAATTAATCCCACATTTGATTTTAGTGTTTATCCTAATCCGGCTGGAGAGTTTATAGTTATTAGTTCGGAGTTCGGAGGCAAAACAAAATTTGACTTAACTATTTTTGATGCTAACGGCAAGTGTTGTCTCCGAACTCTGAACTCACAACTCCGAACTAAAATTGATGTAAGTAAATTCAAAACCGGCATTTATTTTTTAGAATGTATTATAGACGGAAGAAAAACGGTAACCAAACTAGTTAAAAAATAAGTTACTAAGAGATGGGAAAATTACTTCCTTGTAAAATTAAACGGAATAGATCTGAACCCTTCATTCGTTTTTCCTTCGATAATCACATTCAGTTTGCCGGGCTGGCTTAAATCGTAAATGATGGTTTGCGGAAAATCGTGGGCTTTATTTTCAAAAACAAATATTTTCTTTTTTGATTTTACCAGCGCAAACGAAACAGGCTTCCCTTCATTCTGATCTGTAACGGAAGGTACATATACAACTTTATTTTCTTTAACAGTCAGCAGGATGCTTTCAGTAACAGACGTATCGCCTTTTTCATCTACCTTAAATCCGCTTCCCGAAAGCGATGAACTATCGGTTTGCTGCCAGGTTTCATAAAGCGTTCCCCCTTTAACATCCATAAACCAGGTTCCGGAAAGCGAAAATAGTTCTGCCGGAATTTTTATTTCGGCCTGTGCAAAGGAACATAATGTGCTTATGAGAATCAGCATAACAGCCAGGTTATTTTTTTTCATGGTCGATGATGTATTTAATAAGGTTTGTAAAGGGCATAAAGTTATTAACAAGCTGGTTTATAAGTAAAAAGGATGATTTTTGATTTTATTTGGATATGTCAAATATATATATTTATATTTGTTCCGACCAACTAAGTTTAACCACGATGAGCTGATTAGCTAAAGACGCGTTCATTCTTAAAACCATTATTATTTTAACCAAATTATAATGAATGAACTTTACCAAACAAGAGCCCGCTAAAGCGTTTTTTACTTCTTCTTTTTTACATTCTGATGTTGTTTTAAACAAACCTCTGACTTATCATCATTGTTTTTTCAATCCTGCGAAGAATCGGGTTGCATTAGTTTTTCAATTAACCAGCATCATTTCATTTCAAAATAACCACGAATGAAAAAAAATCTACTCTTAACGATTCTTCTGTTACCGTTAATAATTACCCTTCATGCCCAAAATTACAACATGGGTAATTCATCGGTATCAACATGTGCGGGCACTTTTTATGATAATGGTGGAGGAGGTGCTTACGGCAATAATCAAAATTTGACAATGACTTTTTGCTCGAATGTTTCGGGCAATTGTATTCGCATTTCATTCAACACATTTAATATCGAGAATGGATATGATTACCTGACTATTTATGATGGTGCAAATACTGCTGCACCTATTTTGGGAAGTTTTACAGGAACCGGCAACCCGGGAGTTTTTACCGGGACAAGTGGCTGTCTCACATTTGTTTTTACTTCCGATATTTCAATTGTAATGGCGGGATGGAATGCAACCGTTACCTGTGTGGCATGTTCAGCGGGTGGTCCATGTGGTGTTACTTGTTCAGGAGGTCCTGCTCCGGCAAATGATGCCTGTTCTGGAGCGCAGAATTTAGGTGCAATACCGGTTCCGGCAGCTTGTCCGAATGGAGTCGGGGCATGGGCAAACTTTGCCACCTCTAATCTGTGTGCAACTGCCGAGAACCCTTATACCACACTAACGGGTTGCCAGCCCGCAGGAAATATGGCATCACCGGCTGCCGATGTTTGGTATCGTTTTACCATAACTGCACCGACATTAAATATTAACATCAGCGGGTTGCAATCACCTAACGTAGGCCTATATGCCGGAACTGCATGTAACAATCTTATCGGGCGTGGCTGTGCAATAGGAGGAGCCGGTAATTTAAGTACAACTTTTGGTGGTTTGGCTCCCGGAACATATTATTTACAGGTGAGCGGAGGCAATCTCAATGACCAATGTAATTTTAATCTTGGACTACAAAATAATTATGATTGCGCAGGGTGTGTTATTGCAAGCAGCTTTACTGCTGTTCC